>NZ_JBWKER010000018.1:116219-133914 GCF_056435345.1 Kitasatospora sp. NPDC043950 | reverse complement strand
ACCTGGCTCAACTCGGGCGGCGCGGGCACCATGGGCTACGCCGTCCCGGCCGCGATGGGCGCCAAGGCCGGCCGACCGGACACCCCGGTCTGGGCGATCGACGGCGACGGCTGCTTCCAGATGACCAACCAGGAACTGGCCACCTGCGCCCTGAACGACATCCCGATCAAGGTCGCGGTCATCAACAACGGCTCGCTCGGCATGGTCCGCCAGTGGCAGACGCTGTTCTACAACCAGCGCTACTCCAACACCGTGCTGCACGCCGGCCCCGACCACGACGGCATCGCGCCGCCGGCCCAGGGCACCCGGATCCCCGACTTCGTGCTGCTGTCCGAGGCGATGGGCTGCGTCGGCCTGCGCTGCGAGCGCCCCGAGGACCTGGACGCCGTCATCAAGCAGGCCATGGAGATCAACGACCGCCCGGTCGTCATCGACTTCATCGTCCACCAGGACGCCATGGTCTGGCCGATGGTCGCGGCCGGTACCAGCAACGACGAGATCCAGTTCGCCAAGGGCATCCGCCCCGACTTCGGCGACGACCTCGACTAACGCCCCCCTGAACCCCGGTCGTAGGCCCTCGACCCCCGCGAGGGCCTACGACCGGCCTTTTTGTGCCCAGGATCTCGTGCCGTTCGGGCAGACGGCCGTTGGAGCGGGCCGCTCAGCGGGTCGCCGACGCCGACCAGGAGAGCAGGAGGCGCAGGGCGTCGTCCGACGGGGTGTGCGGGTCGGCGGTGTAGGTGACGAGGGCCTGGTCGGGGTCGTCGGCGGGGCGGAGCGTGTCGTAGGCGAGGTCGAGGGGGCCGGCGATGGGGTGGTGGAAGAGCTTGCGGCCGGAGGTCTTGTCGGCGACCGGGTGTTCGGCCCAGAGGTGACGGAACTCCTCGCTGTGGACGCAGAGTTGGCCGACGAGTTCGGCGAGGAGGGGGTCGTGGGGACGGCGGCCCGCCTCCAGGTGGAGGAAGGCGACGTTCTCGCGGGCGCAGGCCGTCCAGTCGCCGTAGAGCTCGCGCGAGGCCGGGTCGAGGAAGGTGCCGCGGGCGATGTTGCGGTCCTCGACCGGCAGGGCGCCGTAGTCGCCGAACAGCGCGACGGCCGCACGGTTCCAGGCCAGGACGTCCATCCGGTGGCCCATCACCAGCGCCGGGACGTGGTCGAGCTGGTCGAGCAGGCGCAGCAGGGAGGGGCGGGGCTGCTGCGGGGCGGTGCGGCGGCGGGGCGCGCGGCGGGTGGGGCGGGCGAGGCGGTGGAGGTGGCCGGACTCGTCGGGGGCGAGTTGCAGGGCGCGGGCGACGGCGTCGAGGACGGCTTCGGAGGGGTTGCCGACGCGGCCCTGTTCGAGGCGGGTGTAGTAGTCGACGCTGACCCCGGCGAGGTGGGCGAGCTCCTCGCGGCGCAGCCCCGCGACCCGGCGGCGTCCGCCGTAGTCGGGCAGGTCGACGTCCTCGGGCCGCAGCTGGGCGCGGCGGGTGCGGAGGAACTCGCTCAGGGCACTGGTCGGGTTCATGGGGATGATTCTCACCCGGAGGCGGCCGGCCGTGCCTGGCCCTGCCAGGACCAGGCACGGCCGGCACCGGGGCGCGGCCGGTAGCAGGCGGTAGCGGGGCGCGGCCGGGGGCAGCCGGGGATCAACCGGACGTCAGCCCGCGACGGCCTGGACGGCGGGCACCAGGCCGCCGTCGATGACGATGTCCTGGGACGTGATGTAGGAGGACCGGTCGGAGAGCAGGAAGGCGACGGTTTCGGCGACGTCCTCGGCCCGGCCCAGGCGGCCGAGCGGGATGCGCGCGCGGATCGGCTCGTGAGCGGCCGGGTCGGGGATCACCGCGTGGAACATCTCGGTGGCGATGTAGCCGGGGCTGACGGAGTTGACCCGGATGCCGCGCGCGGCGAGGCCGCTGCCGAGGGTGCGGGCGAGGCTGAGGACGGCCGCCTTGGTCGCGGCGTAGACGGGGGCGTCGGGCAGGCCGCGGTGCGGGGTCCAGGAGGCGTTGAGCACGATGGAGCCGCCGCCGGCCGCCTCCAGCAGGGGCAGGGCGTGCTGGACGGTGAAGAACACGCCCTTGAAGTTGACGTCGACGGTGTGGTCGAAGTCGTCCTCGGTGACGTCGGCGGCGGGCTGGAAGACGCCGACGCCCGCGTTGGCGAAGACGCCGTCGAGCGCGCCGTGGCGCTCCCGGACGGTGGCGGCGAGCCGGGCGAGGTCGGCCCGGGCGGCGACGTCGGCGCGGACGGCGAGCAGCCGGTCACCGCCGTCGAGCCGTTCGGCGGCGCGGGCGAGCCGGGCGTCGTCACGGCCGGTGATGACCACCCGGGCGCCGGCGGCGAGGAGGCGGCGGGCGGTGGCGAGGCCCATGCCGCTGGTGCCACCGGTGATCAGGACGGTGCGGTCGGCGAATTCCCGGGGGTCGGCGGGATCCCGGGTCATGGCGTTGTCGGACGGGGCGTTGTCGGTCATGGCACCCACTCTCCCGGCGGCCGTGGAGCCGGGACCAGGCCCGGCCCGACCCTGGGTCCGGAAGAACCACCCTGCACCGGGAATCGACGGCGCCACCGGGTGGTTGGGGCAGGACGACAAGCGTGTGACACTCGCGAACAGGGGTCTGACATGAAGATCGGCATCATCGGTGCGGGCAACATCGGCGGCAACCTGACCCGACGGCTGACGGCGCTCGGGCACGACGTCTCGGTGGCCAACTCGCGCGGTCCCCAGTCGCTGGCCGCCCTGGCCGAGGAGACGGGCGCGACGGCCGTACCGGCCACCGAGGCGGCGCGCGGAGCGCAGGTCGTGGTGGTGACGGTGCCGCTGAAGAACGTGCCGGACCTGCCGGCCGGGCTGCTGGACGGCGCGGCCGAGGGCGCGGCGGTGATCGACACCGGCAACTACTACCCGCAGCAGCGCGACGGCCGGATCGACGAGATCGAGGACGACGGGCTGACCGAGAGCCGGTGGACGGAGCGGCACCTCGGCCACCCCGTGGTGAAGGCGTTCAACGGCACCTACGCGCAGGACCTGCTGGAGCGGCCGCGGCCGGAGGGCGACCCGGAGCGGATCGCCCTGCCGGTGGCGGCGGACGACGAGGCGGCCAAGCACGTGGTGCGGGCGCTGATCGACGAGTTGGGCTTCGACACGGTGGACGCGGGCGGGATCGACGAGTCCTGGCGCCAGCAGCCGGGCACGCCGGTGTACGGGCTGCGCGCCGGGGTGGAGGCGGTCACCCGGGCGCTCGCGGAGGCGTCTCCGGAGCGCCCGGCGGACCACAAGGCGTGACCCCGGGAAGGCGTGCTCCCCGCGCCGACCCCGACGGGCCCGGTCAGCCCGTGCGGCGGGCCCCCTCGGCCGGGACGGCCGTGAGGGTGCGCGGGGCGGCGTAGCCGGCCGCGCGGAACGCGGTGGTGACGGCGGCGGCGACGGTGTCGGCGGCCGGTGCGTCGACGAGGGCGATCACCGAGCCGCCGAAGCCGCCGCCGGTCATCCGCGCGCCGTGGGCGCCGGCGGCGAGGGCGGCCTCGACGGCGAGGTCGGTCTCGGGGCAGGAGACCCGGTAGTCGTCGCGCAGCGAGGCGTGGCCGGCGGTGAGGATCGGGCCGAGCGCGGCGGGCCGACCGGCGTCCAGATGGGCGACGGCGGCCGTGACGCGCTCGTTCTCGGTGACCACGTGGCGCACCAACGGCCTCAGCTCCTCCGGGAGTCGGGGCAGGGCGGCCGGCAGGGCGGCGGGCGTCAGCTCGCGCAGCGCGGGCAGCCCGAGCAGCGCGGCCGCCCGCTCGCAGCCGGCCCGCAGGGCGGCGTAGGCACCGTCGCCGAGGTCGTGCTTGACCCGGGTGTCGAGGACCAGCAGGGCGAGGCCGGAACCGGCGAGGTCCAGCGGCACCTGCCGCATCGCCAGGTCCCGGCTGTCGAGGTGCAGGGCGGCGCCCGGGCGGCAGCACATCGAGGCCATCTGGTCCATGATCCCGCAGGGGACGCCGACGAAGTCGTTCTCGGCCCGCTGTGCGATCAGGGCGAGGTCGGGTGCGGACAGGCCCAGCCCGTACAGGTCGTTGTACGCGATCGCGACGACGCATTCCAGGGCGGCCGAGGAGGACAGCCCGGCACCACCGGGCACGTCGCTCTCCAGTCGGAACTCGGCACCGCCGACGGGGTGCCCGGCCTCGCGCAGCGCCCACACCACGGCGGCGGGGAAGGCCGCCCAGCCGGGCACCGAGCCCGGGGCCAGGTCCGCGACGGCCAGGTCGGCGACCACCCCGTCGCCCTGGGCGGACCAGAGCCGCAGCCGGCCGTCGTCGCGGCGCCGGGCCTGGGCGCGGACGGCCTGCGGGAGGGCGATCGGCAGCACGAACCCGAGGTTGTAGTCGGTGTGCTCGCCGATCAGGTTGACCCGGCCGGGGGCGGCCCACTCCCCCTCGGGGGCGTGGCCGTGGAGCTCTTCGAAGGAGGCCACGGGGGTGTTCACAGGAGTCTCCACGGGCGTGGTCACGGGCGTACTTACGGGCGTGGTCACAGGGCTACCTCCCGCAGCCGGCGGGCCGCGTCCTCGGGGGTGACGTCGTTGACGAAGGCGTCCATGCCGGATTCCACCCCGGCCAGGAACTTGAGCTTGTCGGCCGCGCGCCGGATGGTGAACAGCTCCAGGTGGAGGGCGAGTTCGTCCTCCTGGCCGGCGGGCGCCTGGTGCCAGGCGGAGATGTACGGGGTGCGGCCGGCACCGAAGAGGCGGTCGAAGCGGCGCAGCAACTCCAGGTAGAGGCCCGGGAATTCGGCGCGCTGCGGCTCGTCGAGGCCGGTCAGGTCGGCCACCCTGCGGTGCGGGTAGAGGTGCACCTCGTACGGCCAGCGGGCGGCGAAGGGGACGAAGGCCGTCCAGTGCTCTCCGGCGAGCACCACCCGGGCGCCGTCGGCGCGTTCGGCGGCGAGCAGGTCGTCGAAGAGGCTGCGGCCGGTGGCGGCGCGGTGTTCGGCCGCGCGCGCGGCCATCCGGGCGGTGCGCGGGGTGGTGAAGGGGAAGGCGTAGATCTGGCCGTGCGGGTGGGCGAGGGTGACTCCGATCTCGGCGCCCCGGTTCTCGAAGCAGTAGACCTGCCGGACGCCGGGGAGGGCGGCGAGTTCGGCGGTGCGGTCGGTCCAGGCGTCGAGGACGAGGCGGGCCCGCCGCTCGTCGAGGTCGGCGAAGGAGGCGTCGTGGTCGGCGGTGAAGCAGACCACCTCGCAGCGCCCGGCGCCGGGGCCGCTGACCCGCGGTCCGCCGACGCCTTCCAGCGCCGCCGGGGGGCCGGCCAGCGAGGGGAAGCGGTTCTCGAAGACGGCCACCTGGTAGTCGTCGGCGGGGATCTCGCTGTGCCGGCCGTCCCGGGAGGGGCAGAGCGGGCACTCCTCGGCGGGGGGCTGGTAGGTGCGGGCCTGGCGGTGCGCGGCGACGGTGACCCAGGCTCCGGTGGCCGGGTCGAGCCGGACCTCGGAGCCGTGGGCGGGCGGGTCGAGCGGGCGCCGGTCGACGGCGTCCCGGGGGACGGCCTCGCCGCTGTCGTAGTAGATCAGCTGTCGCCCGTCCGCGAGTGTGGTCACGGTCTTGGCGGTGGGCTGGGTCAGGGTCCCGGCCATGGCCTTCTTCCCTCTATCCGACACGAAACAACAATATCCAACATTATCCATCAGACCCGGCTGTCCGGAAGGGGCCCGCGCCTGCCATGATGGCGGTGACCGTGGCCCGCCGGGCGGCCAGTCGGGCGGCCGGACGGACGGCTGGACGGCCGGCCGGCCGAACGGTCACGCGGACCACACCGACCCGAGGAGCCCCCCCGATGGCTGACAGCGCCCAACCGCTCGCCGGACAGCGCCGCGTGCTGATCCTGGAGCGGGTCCGCGCGCGCGGCGGCGTCCGGGTGACCGAACTGGTCCGGGACCTCGGGGTGTCCGACATGACCATCCGCCGCGACCTGGACGCGCTGGCCCGCCGCGGGCTGGTGCACAAGGTGCACGGCGGGGCGGTGCGGACGGAGGCGGCGGCCAGCGGCGAGCCCGGGTTCGAGACCAAGGCCAACTGGCAGCTCCCCGCCAAGGAGGCCATCGCCCGGGCCGCCGCCGCCCTGGTGCCGCCCGGCTCGGCGGTCGGGCTGGCCGCCGGGACGACCACCTTCGCGGTCGCCCGGCAGCTGCGCGCCGTCGAGGGACTCACCGTCGTCACCAACTCGCTGCGGATCGCGGAGCTGCTGGAGGAACCCGACGAGGACGGCACCCCCGCCACCGCGACGGTGATCCGCACCGGCGGCGTCCGCACGCCCTCCGACGCGCTGGTCGGGCCGGTCGCCGACCAGGCGATCCGCTCGCTGCACGTCAACGTGCTGGTCATGGGCTGCCACGGCCTCTCGGCCGAGACCGGGCTGACCACCCCGAACCTGGCCGAGGCGGAGACCAACCGGACCTTCCTCCAGTCCGCCCGCCGGGTCGTCGTGGTGGCCGACCACACCAAGTGGAACGCGGTCGGCCTGGCCTCCTTCGCCGCGCTGGAGCAACTGGACGTGCTGGTCACCGACGACGCGCTGGCGGCCGAACACCGGTCGTCGGCCGCCCAGTTGGTGGGCGAGCTGATCGTCGCGCCGACCGGGGAGCAGGGCCCCCAGGCCTGACGGGCCCCCTACGGACCCGTCCGGGAACTCGCCCGCACCACCAGCTCGGCGGCCAGCTCAAGACCGCCCGCCGGCGGCGCCTCCCCGCGCACCTGGCCGAGCAGCCGCTCCACCAGGGCGGCGGCGATCGCCCGCAGCGGGAGCCGCACCGAGGTCAGCGCGGGGTGCAGGTGGCGGCAGAGCGGCGTGTCGTGGAAACCGGTGACCGCCACCCCCGCCGGCCCGACCGCCGATCCCTCCGCCCGGACCGCCTCGTAGACGTCCAGCGCCAGCAGGTCGCTGCCCGCCGCGAAGGCCGTCGGCCGCTCGGGCCCGCGCAGCAGCTCCCGCACGGCCGCGACGTCCGGCCGCGCCGCCGTCACCGCGGACAGGCCCAGCCGGGCCGCCTCGGCGAGGAAGCCCGCCCGCCGGGCGGCCATCCACGGCAGGTCCTCGGCGCGGCCGACGTACCCGATCCGGCGGTGGCCGAGCCCCGCCAGATGCCGCACCACCACGGCCATCGCCGTGTCGTTGGCGATGTCGACCCAGTGCTGGGGCTGCCCCGGGCCCGTCCGCCCGAAGGTGACGAACGGGAGGCCGGCCCGGACGACGTGCCCGATCCGGGGGTCGTCGCCCAGCACGTCCGCCAGCACCAGCCCGTCGACCTGACGGGCCGCCACCAGTTCGTCGATGGCCGCCAGCGGGCCGGCCGCCCGCTGGACCCCGCTCTCGGCCGCACCCTGCCCCGGACGGAACAGCAGCACCCGCTGCCCCTGCGCCCCCGCCGCGTCGACCAGCGCCTCCAGGAAGCCGGCCATCAGCGGGTTGGGGTCGAACGGGTCGTCCACCGGGGCGAGGTAGCCGAGGGTGCGCCGGGCGCCGCTGCGCAGCGAACGCGCCGACTGGTCGGGCTGGTAGCCGAGTTCGCGGATCGCCGCGGTCACCCGGGCCAGCGTGTCCGGGCGGACCCGCTGGGGGGCGTTGAGCGCGTTGGAGACGGTCTGCCGGGACACCCCGGCCGCGCGGGCCACCTCCTCGATGGTGGTGGCGCCGCGGCGCGGTCGGGGTGTTCCCTCGGGCATCGGAGGCTCCAGGACGGCTGCTCGGGTCTGACGGGTGCTCGGTACCACTGCTCGGTTCTACGGACGGCGCAGGGTCAGCAGCCCACCGCGCGGCACGGTGATGCCGCCCGCCCGGTCGAGCTCGACCTCGCCCTGCCGGACGATACGCCCTCGGGCGTCCTGCACGGTGGCCTCGGCCGTCCCGCCGCCGCCGGTGAGCCGGACGTCCGGGTCGGCGTCGGCGTTGGCGACCAGCAGGGTGCGCCAGTCCGCGCCGGAGACGTCCACCGGCAGCGCGGCGTAGCGGGCCACCGCGACGGTGCCGCCGCCGACGGCGGTGACCATCGGGTAGCCGAGGTCCGGCCGGGCCGGGCGCAGCTCGCCGAGCTGCAGGGTGGCGACGTGCTCGCGGAAGACGCCGAGCCAGAAGGCGATCGCCTCGCGCTGCCCGGGGCTCTGCGCCGCGAGGTCGACGGAGACCTGCGGCACCGAGAACAGCACGTTGATCAGGTGGCAGGCGATCTGCTCGGGCGGCTCGGCCGGGTGCCACATCAGCATGTCGGCGTGGACCGGGACGGGCCCGGCGGCGAGCCGCACGTCGATGGTGCGCTGCCGGTTCTCCTGCGGGCTGAGCGGGCAGTCGGTGGCGCGGACCATGGTGACGTACGGCCACAGGCCGGGGCTGACGTACGGCTGGCGGTGCTCGATCATCGCCCCCGGCTTGACCGCGGTGATCCGGCGGCGGATGGCGGCGAGCAGCCGCTCGACGCCCTCGTCCACGGTGGCGCAGTCGGCCTCGGGCCCGGCCTCCGGCGCGT
Source organism: Kitasatospora sp. NPDC043950 (assembly GCF_056435345.1). Lineage (NCBI taxonomy): Bacteria > Bacillati > Actinomycetota > Actinomycetes > Kitasatosporales > Streptomycetaceae > Kitasatospora > Kitasatospora sp. NPDC043950. Next base: position 125,429 of record NZ_JBWKER010000018.1, on the reverse strand, counting down.
CGGCGCGGGCGAACCAGTCGACGAAGTCGACCTTCAGTCCGTCCATGCCCCACTCCTCGACGGCGCGGGCGAGCCGGCCGGTCAGGAACTCGCGGACCTCGGGGTAGCGCGGGTCGGCGACGACCGCGCCCAGGTGGGCGGCGTCGGCGAGCGCGTAGCGGCCGATCGCCTCGAAGGCTGCGCTGTCCTTGCCGATGAACGGCAGCGCGTACCAGAGCAGGTACTGCACGCCGAGGTCGTGGACGCGCTGGACGTGGGCGGCGGTGTCGGGCAGCGAGACCGGCTCCCAGTCCCCGCAGTGCGCGTAGCCGCGGGTGCGGTCGGCGGTCATCCAGCCGTCGTCGACGATGATGACGTCCATGCCGAGCTCCTTGCCGAGCGCGGCCTGGGTCTCGACGCCCTTGGGCGTGACGTCCTGGTGCATCGAGTACCAGGTGGAGTACGCGGGGCGGCGCGCGGCCTCGGGGATGTCGGCCTCGCGGTCGGTCCACCACCAGGCGGCGAGGCCGGCCAGGCAGCGGGCGAAGTGCCGGCGGGATGTGTCGATGCGGACGGTCAGCCGGCCGGCGGCCTGCGCCCAGAACCGGAACTCCCCGGTCTCCTCCAGCACTCCGGCGCCGGCCAGGACGTCGGCGCGCTCGGCCGCGAAGGCGCAGATGGCGATGTCGCCGGTGCCGATCAGGGCGGCGATCGGGGCGCCGTTGGCCAGGCTGGTGCGGCGCGGAGCGCTCCACGCGGCGGGCAGCCAGCCGGTGCCGCGCGGCTCGGGCGTCCAGAACGCGGTGGCGTCCACGCACGGCACCCGCCACTCGATCCGGACGTCGCCCGTCCCTTCGGCGGTCACCTCGACGATTCCGTCACCCGCCCCGCGGGCGCTCGCGTTCCCGCTGACCCGCAGGTCCAGGCCCTCTGCGTAGAGCGAACGCAGGCCGCCGGCGACGGCGGGGGCGTGCGGTTCCCAGATCTCGGTCATGTTCAGCCCTTCGTGGCGCCGGCCAGCAGGCCGGAGATGAACTGCCGCTGGAGGACCAGGAAGAGGACCATCATCGGCAGGGTGGACAGCGCGGTGCCGGAGAGGATCGCGCCGTAGTCGGTGTTGCTCTTGTTGCCGTGCAGGGTCGCGAGGGCGACCGGCAGGGTGTGCATCCCGGGACTGCGCAGAGCGATCAGCGGCCAGACGAACTGGTTCCAGGAGCCGAGGAAGAGGAAGATCGAGAGGGCTGCCAGCACGGGCCTCATGACCGGTACCACCACGCTGAACAGCACCCGGAACTCGCCCGCGCCGTCGACCCGGGCGGCGTCCAGGAGTTCGTCCGGCAGGCTGCTCAGTGACTGCCGCATCAGGAAGATGGCGAAGGGCACGCACAGGCCGGGCAGGATCAGCGCCTGGTAGGTGTCCAGCAGGCCGAAGTTCGTCATCATCTTGAACAGCGGTACCAGCATGACCTGTTCGGGCACCACGAGAGTGGAGAACAGCAGGGCGAACAGCAGGGTCCGGCCGCGGAAGCGGAACTTGGCGAAGGCGTAGCCCGCGAGCAGCGCCACCACGAGGGCGCCCAGCGTCTGGACCCCCGCCACCAGCAGGGAGTTCCCGACGACCCTGAGCAGGCCGATCTTCTGCTCCAGGTGGCTCAGGTTCTCGCCGAGGCTCCCGCCGGGCAGCAGCTTGGGCGGCCAGTCGAAGACCTCGGTGTCCTTGCGGGTGGCGGAGACCACCAGCCAGTAGAAGGGGGCGATCGACAGCCCGGTGATGCCGGCGAGGAGGAAGGTCAGCGGCCAGCCGCGCAGCTTCTTGAGGGGGTTCACGCGCTCGGAAGCCTCGCTCTGGGGGGTATCGCTCTTGGAGGTATCGCTTTGGGAGGTATCGCTTTGGGAGGTCACTTGTCGCGCTCTCCCATCAGGCGCATCTGGACGGCGCCGAGCACCGTCACGAGCAGGGTGAGCGCGTAGGCGACGGCGGAGGCGTAGCCGAAGTCGTAGTACCGGAAGCCGTTCTGGTACAGGTACATGGAGACGGTCAGGGTGGCGTTGTCCGGCCCGCCGCCGGTCAGTACGTACGGCTCGTCGAAGAGCTGGAGCGTTCCGATGGTCGAGAGCACGACCGTGAACAGCAGCACCGGGCGCAGCGCGGGGACGGTGACGGAGGTGAAGCGGCGGATCGGTCCGGCGCCGTCGACCATCGCGGCCTCGTACAACTCCCTAGGAATGGACTGGAGTCCGGCGAGGTAGATGACGGCGTTGTATCCGGTGTAGTGCCAGGTGAGCACCACGACGACGGCCGCCCGGGCCCAGACGGGCTGGCCCAGCCAGTCGACGGAGGGCAGGCCGACGGCGTTCAGCACCCAGTTGACCGCACCGTCGTCGGTCTTGAGCAGGTAGGCGAAGATCACGCCGGTGGCGACCAGGCCGGTGACCGAGGGCATGAAGACGCCGAGGCGCCACACCGTGCGCCAGCGCACCACCGCGGAGTTGATGCCGACGGCCATCAGCAGGGCCAGTCCGAGCATCAGCGGGACCTGCATGACGAGGATCTCGCCGGTGTTGGACAGGGCCGTCCAGAACAGCGGGTCGTCCAGCAGGCGCCGGTAGTTGGCGAGGCCTGCGTCGCGGGTGGCGGCGCCGGAGCCGGTGGTGAAGGAGAGCAGCAGCGACTCGACGACCGGGTAGGCCTTGAACACGCCGAAGGTCAGCAGGGCGGGCGCGAGCAGCAGGTACGGTACGGCGGCGCGCCGCCGGCGGGACCGGCGCCGCGCTGCGGACCTCCTGGAGAGGGCGGCGGGCGGGCTGGCGGCACTCATGCGATACCGCGCCCGGTCTGCTGGGCGAGCTGCTTGGCGGCGTCCTGGAGGACGGCGGCCGGGTCGGCGCCCTTGAGGAGGACCTTGACCTGGGCGTCGCTGACGAGCTTGAGGGCGCGGGCGTAGTCACCGGAGTAGTTGGTGGGGTAGCCGCCCTCGGTGGCGAGGTCGGCGAAGGTCCTGAGCACCGGCTGCCCGCCGTAGTAGGCGCTCGGCGCGGCGTACAGCGGGTCGGCGTAGGCCTCGGTGAGGGCCGGGAAGACGCCGCCCGCGTTGAACATGGCGTTCACCGAGGCCGGGCGGGTGACCGTGTACTCGACGAACTTCCAGGCGGCGCGGCGGCGCGGGCTGGAGGCGGCGACGGCCAGGTGGGTGGAGTTGACCAGGGCGGTGCGCTTGCCGCCGGGGGTGACCGCCGGGGGCTTGGTGAGACGCCAGTTGCCGCTCTGGTCGGGGATCTTCTTCTCCAGGTAGTGCGCGACCCAGGCGGGCATCGCGGCCACCGCGAGCTTGCCGGCCTTCATCACGGGCGGCCAGCTCTGGACGCCGGGGGTGTCGCCGATCAGCCCGGCCTCGTCCAGCCGCTTGACGATGGTCAGGGCGCGCACGGCCGCCTCCGAGCCGACGGTGATCTTGCCCTGGAGGTCGAAGTAGAAGGCGCCCTGGAGCTGCATCAGGGCCTGGACGAAGTCCAGGTCGGGGGTGGGGTTGGCGGCCCTGTTGATGCCGATCAGGGCGACGCCGGGGTTGGCGGCCTTGAAACGGTCGGCCACGGCGAGCAGGTCGTCCCAGGTGGCGAAGGACTCGGGGTCGATGCCCGCCTTGTCGAAGTAGTCCTTGCGGTAGAAGAAGCCGAGCGGGTTGACCTCCCAGGGCAGTGCGTAGGCGTGGCCGTCCTTGCCGCTGACGACGGGCCACAGGCCCTTGGCGAACTTGTCCTTGTGCGCGTCGGCGCCGAGCGCGGAGAGGTCGGCCAGGCCGCCGGGGAACTTCTCCTGGTATCCGGGCAGGTAGTCGCAGCCGATGTGCAGCACGTCGCCGAGGCCTTGGCCGCCGGCCGCCAGGCCGACGGTGATCTTGTCCCAGATGGCCGGTTCGCCGATGTCCTGGACGTCGACCGTGATCCCCGGGTTGTCCTTCTGGAAGGCCGGGACGATCCCGCGCAGGGCTTCGGCGGCCGTGGCCCAGGACCAGACGGTGATGTTGCCGGTGTCGGCGTCCCCGCCCGAGGCGCCCCCGGAGCCGGAGTCGCCGCAGGCTGCGAGCGTGCCGCCGGCGGTCAGGGCCAGCAGGCCCGCTCCTGAGGCTCGGAGCAGATCACGACGGGAAAGGTGTGACATTGCATTCCTCTCTGAGGGGTGGCGAGGAAGGGTTTGAGGCAGGAAGGGCGAGGCAAGGGGAGGGAGCTTGAAGGGTTTTGAACGTTCAAATACACAAAACAAACCAGAACCAAACAGGTTCGAACGAGCGGGTCACAGCAAACGCCCACCCTCCCCGCGCCGTCAAGACCTGGGCGCGGAGAGGGTGGGCTCCGAAACCGTTCTGTTATCCCAGGACCGCGTCCGGAGCGCCGAACACGGTTCCCGGGGTGACCGGGATCCCCCGCGCCATGGCCTCGAAGTCCAGGATCGGATGGGTCAGGATCTCCTCGACCTCGTCGGTCAGGAGGTTGCCCAGGATGAACTCCTCCTCCGCGCCCGACCCGAAGGTGACCACCTGCCCGCTCGACTGGATCATCCAGTTCAGCAGCTCCCGCTCGCTGCTCTCCGCGAGGTGGATCTCCCGGCCGGGGTGGTCGCGCCGGATCCCGTCGACGACCGCGCGGACCTCCTCCACCGCCACGCCGAGCCTGCGCACCGTGGCCGGCGAGGCCCGCCGGCCCCACCACTGGAAGATCACCCACTGGGCGACCGACGGGTGGGACAGCACCTCCGCGGCGAGCTCCGGCAGCTGGTGGAGGTTCTCGGCACTCGCCACGGTGTGCACCCGCACCCGGTCGAAGCCCTCGGCGTCGCACAGGGCCAGGGACTCCAGCAGCGCGTCGAGGAGCCTGTCGTCCGGGCTCCGGCGGAAGGCGCGCTGCACCTCCGGCGTGACGGCGTCCAGTGGCAGCCGCAGCGAGGACAGGCCGTGGAGCCGGGAGAGCTTCTCGGCGGTGAGCGTGTAGCCGGTGGTGTCGAGGCCGACCTTGAGACCACTGGCGATGGCGTGGTCGACCACGTCGAAGACCGGCGGCCACAGCAGCGGGTCACCTCCGGCCAGGACCAGGTCGGTGGTCCCGTGCGCGGCCAGCTTCCCGACGATCCGCCTGGCCTGGTCGAGGTCGATCTGCTCCGCCGCGAACGGGTTGTAGCAGCCCTGGCAGGACATCGGACAGCGGTTGTTGATCGACCAGTTGACCCGCCGGACGCGGCGGCCGGTACGCGGCTGGTCGGCCCTGCTGCGGATCCCGGCCACCAGCCGGGCCAGGCGGACGGCCTGCGGGAGGGTGGAGCCGGCGAGCAGTTCCCCGGCCCGTTCGACGCCGGCCGCGGTGGCGTTGTTCTGGAGCAGGAGGAAGGCCAGGCGCCACCGCATGGCCTCGTCCCCCGGGTCCTGGCCCAGGGCCTGTTCGACCCGCTCGGTCAGGGCGCCGAGGTAGCCGGGGGTGAAGTTGGCGGGTTCCAGGCGCCTTTGGAACGCATCGGCTATCGACCCGCGCGCCAGGGCCCGGTCGTAGCCGGCCCGCAACGGGTGCGGGGGCAGGATCTCCACGTGCTGCCGGGTGGGCATTCGGTGTTCTCCGGTACGGGTCAGTTCGGGGCGGACGGCAGCATGACGACCATCGAGTCGGCGGACGACAGGCCCATGCCCTCGACGAAGACCGCGTCGCGGACGAGCTGTGCGATGGCGGGGTGGGTGGGGGCGGCGAGGTAGCGGGCGGTGGATTCGAGCGGGGTGATGTCGTGCTTGGCGATCAAGGTGCGCAGCGAGCCCGGCAGGTCGTCGAGGCCCTCGCGGATGTCCTCCAGGTCGAACCGGTCGGCCAGTCGCATCGCCGCCCTGCGGGCCTTGGCGAGGTTGGTCGTCGGGTCCAGGATGGTCGCCTTGGCCAGGTAGTAGGGGACGGGCTGCATCATCCAGGCCAGCGCCTCGCCCGGGTCGTCCTCGTCGTGGCCGGAGTGGTCGAAGGCCTCCGGCCCGAGCCCGAGGCCGTCGCAGAACCACTCGGGCCGCATGCTGATCCGGTAGTGGGCGTGGCCGGCCAGCCGGAACGCCGGGAGCCTGGCTATGACGGACGTCGTCTCGATCCGGAACGTGTCGGAGATCCGCCGCATCGTCCGCCCCAGCACGGCCCGGACCTCCGGCACGTCGGCCCCGTCGGCCACGACGTGGATCAGGTCGAGGTTGGAGACGATGTCGCCGGCGGGCCCGGTGCGGTGCTCGCCTCGGGCCAACGAGCCGGTCGCCGCCACTGACATGTCGGTCACGTCCGCGAACTCGCGGGCCAGCTCCTGGAACAGCAGGGGGACGTCTTCGGCTCTCACGCGCTTCCTCGGGTGTCGGCTACGGAGGTGGAGTCGACGCCCTCTCTTCCAATGCCGCTCACATCATGGAGAGTTGGCGTTCAGATGGGCACCCTAACAGCGACCCGCCACAAATGGTCGTGTTTGCACCACATATCTCACACACCACAGCTGACGGACCGACACAAGCGGTCTCAACCAGTCACTCAAGTGCCGCCCGCGACACGTGGATCGGGTGGGCATCGAGACATCTGAACCACACCTGCGCGAGAAGTCGGCCGGGCCGACTTCTCGCGCAAACCTCATCCGGCCAGCACGACCGGCGTGCCCGTCAGGTCCACGCCCGCCTGCCGGAGTTCGCCGAGGGCGGTGACCGTGGTGTCGGTGGCCACGCCCGCCGTGTAGTCCAGCAGCACCCTGGTCGCGAACCCGGCCTTCACGGCGTCCAGCGCCGTCGCCTTCACGCAGTGGTCGGTGGCGATCCCGACCACGTCCACCGCGTCCACGCCCTGGCCGCGCAGCCAGTCGGCGAGCCGGGTGCCGTCCGCCGCGAAGCCCTCGAACCCGCTCTTGGACGCCGAGTGCGCGCCCTTGAAGAACACCTCGTCCACCGCGCCCGCGTCGACGGCGGGCGCGAAGGACGGGTGGAACTCGCCGCCCTCGCTGCCGACCACGCAGTGCACCGGGAAGGACTCCCGGAAGTCCGGCCGCGCGGAGAAGTGCGGGCCCGGGTCGATGTGGTGGTCCCGGGTCGCGACCACCCGCGCCCAGCCCTCCCGCTCCGGGCCCTGGACCAGCTCGGCGATCGCCCGGGCCCGGTCGGCGCCCCCGCCGACCGGGACGCTCCCTCCCTCGCAGAAGTCCTTCTGCACATCCACCACGATCAGCGCGCGAGCCATCGACCGGCCTTTCCTCGGGGGTACGGATTTCGCGGCCAGCTTGACGCCTTCGAGGTGCGTGGACGAAGCAACCCGGGCTGCCGTTCACCCGGACGGGCCTGGCGCGGCGATCAGCACACCCCGGCGGCGCCGCCAAGGCCCGCAGCGGAGCGTTCGAGGGAGTCGGTCAGCCACAGGTAGGACAGGCCGACGGTGACCGAATCCCCGCTCGCCTCGGCCACGAGCCGCCAGTAGCGGCGCATCCGCGGGTCCCGGTCGACAGCCACGTAAGCCAGCAGGCGGCCCCTGAACTTCGGGGTGTCGCGGTCGCCGCGGACGGCGGCGTGGGCCGCGACGAACCGGTCGAGCGCGGGGCCCGCCCGGGGCTGCTCACCCGCCCGCACCAGGGGCTGGGCCAGCGCGCACGCCTCGCCGATCCCGCTCACCAACTCGTCCTCGTCGGCGATCAGCGCGGCGCCGGCCCGCGCCCTGGCCAGCAGGCCGCGGCTCAGTTCCCGGTCACCGGCCAGGGCGAACAGTTCGGCGAACGCGACCACCTGCGGCGGGGTCGGGTCGGCGGGCGGCTCGGGTACGGCGATCGCCACGAACGCGGTGAGCATCGCCTCCGACACCGGGGCGGCCATCGCGCGCCTCCAGAAGCCGATCAGCGCGTCACGGGCGGCTCCCCCGCCCTCCATCGCGGCCAGCAGCTCCAGCCTGGCGGCCCGGTCGGCCGGTCCGGCCTCCTCGACAGCGCGCAGCGAGGCCCGCCGCCAGGCCAGGTCCGCGAGCCGCACGTCGAGCGCGGCCCGCTCGGCCGCGACGACCTCGGCCACGGAACGCTCTCCGGCGAGCACCTGCCTGACCGAGGGCAGCCCGAGCCCGAGCCTGCGCAGCCGTCTGACCAGGCCCAGCCGCTCCACGGCCACGTGGTCGAACCTGCGGTGCCCGCCCGTGCTGCGCACCGAGTCGACGATGCCCTCGTCGCAGTAGAAGCGGATGGTCCGCACCGGCACGCCGGTCAGCCGGGCCAGCTCGCCGATCCCCAACGTCTCATCGAGCAAAGGCACTTGAACCTCCACCGGACTGGAGTTCCTACCGTACCCAGGTAACCCCGAGAGAGGAGCGCCGTCATGACATCAACACTGGACACCGCACGGCTCGTGGAGGGACTGCGGGAGCAGAGCGCGAGGACAGGCCGCGCGGTCGCCGGAAGGGACCCGGACACCCCGGTGCCCACCTGCCCGCAGTGGCCGCTGCGCACCCTCGTCGGGCACGTCGGCCAGGAGCACCGGTGGGCGGCCGAACTCGTGCGCACGCGCGAGCAGTTGCCCGCCCCCGACCCGTGGCAGGCCGATCCCGGCGCCCCGGACGGGTGGGCTCGGTGGCTGCGCGAGGGCGCGGAGGACCTGGTCCGCGCGGTCCAGGAGACCGGCGCGGACACCGAGTTGCCCACGTTCTTCGGGCCACGGCCGGCGGCGTTCTGGCTCCGCAGGCAGCTGAGCGACACCTGCGTCCATCACTACGACGCGGCGTCGGCGACGGGCACCGCGTTCGAGATCGCCGACGACCTCGCGGCCGACGTGATCAGCGAGAACCTCGACCTGCTGTGCACGCCGGCCTTCGAGTCGGTCAGGCCGGCGGTCGCCGAGCTGCGCGGCCGGGGCGAGCGGGTCGGGTTCCGGCCGAGGTCCACGGAGGGCTGGGTGGTCACCAGGGCGCCCGAGGCGCTGCGGTGGGAGCGCGGGCGGGTCGAGGCCGACGTGGTGGTGTCGGGCGCGGTGGCGGACCTCATGCTGGTGGTCTCCCGCCGTCTCCCGCCGCAGGACGACCGGGTGACGGTGACGGGCGACCGCGCTTTGCTGGACCACTGGCTGACCCACACGGCCTTCTAGCTACCAGAGCTGCGGGGGGGGGGGGGGGGGGGGGGGGGGGGGGGGGGGGGGGGGGGGGAGGGGGGGAGAGGCGGGGGGGGGGGAGGGGTCCGGATATCTCTGGTGGCGGGGGGGGGGGGGTGGAGGGTACTCT
>NZ_JBWKER010000018.1:92319-116209 GCF_056435345.1 Kitasatospora sp. NPDC043950 | reverse complement strand
TGCGTGAGAAGTCGGCGGGGCCGACTTCTCACGCAACGGTATTCGGCTACCGGCCGACCTCGCGGAGGCGGAAGTCCTCGACCGTCTCCCGGCGGATCAGCAGGCGGGCCCGGCCGTCCTTGACGGCGGCCACCGCCGGGCGGCCGACCAGGTTGTAGCCGGAGGCCATCGACAGCTGGTACGCCCCGGCCGCCGGGACGGCCAGCAGGTCCCCCGCACGCAGGTCGGCGGGCAGCACGGCGTCACGGACCAGCACGTCGCCGGCCTCGCAGTGCCGGCCCACCACGTCCACCCGGGCCGCGCCCGCCTCCGAACGGCGGCCCACCAGGCGGACGCTGTACGGCGATCCGTACAGCGCCGGGCGCGGGTTGTCGCTCATCCCGCCGTCCACGGCGGCGAAGCAGTGGCCGTCCGCGGTGTGCTTCACCGACAGCACCCGGTACACGGCGACGGCGGCCGGGCCGGCCAGCGCGCGGCCGGGCTCGACGATCAGCCGCGGCACCTCCAGGCCCGCCTCGGCGCAGCGCACCGCCAGCCGGTCGGTCACCCGGACGGCGAAGTCGGCGACGTCGAACTCGGCGTCCCCCGGCAGGTAGCGGATGCCGTGGCCGCCGCCGAGGTCCAGTTCGGGCAGTTCCACGCCGTGCTGCTCCCGGATCTCCGCGAGCAGCCGCACCAGCGCGTCCACCGCCTGGAGGTAGGGCTCGACCTCGGTGATCTGCGAGCCCAGGTGGCAGTGCAGGCCGGCCAGTTCGAGCCCGGGCTGGTCGAGCACCCGGGCGATCGCGTCGGCCGCGTCGCCGCCCTCGATCGGGAAGCCGAACTTCTGCCCGCCCACTCCCGTCTGGACCGCCGTGTGGTGCCCGGCGGCGATCCCCGGGACGACCCGGACGAGTACCCGCTGCGGGGTGTCGGCGGCCACCAGGGCGGCCAGCCGGGCGATCTCCGCCGGTCCGTCGATCACGATCCGCCCGACCCGCAGCCGCCGGGCCAGCCGCAGTTCCTCCGGGGACTTGGCGTTGCCGTGCAGCAGGATCCGCTGCGCCGGGAAGCCGGCCGAGGCGGCCAGCCACAGCTCGCCGGAGGAGCAGACGTCCAGGCCCAGGCCCTCCTCGGCCACCCAGTCGGCCATCGCGCTGCACAGGAACGCCTTGGCGGCGTACAGCACCTCGGCGTGCGGCAGCGCCCGCCGGTACGCCCGGGCGCGGTTGCGCACCTCGGCCTCGTCCAGGACGTACAGCGGGGTGCCGAACCGCTCGGCCGCCTCCGCCAGCCCCACCCCGCCGACCAGCACGTCGCCGCCGGGGCCGGGCCGCGCCGAGGCCGGCCAGGGGCCGCCGAGCGCGTCGACGGCCGGGGCGTCGGGGCGGGCGGTGGAGGTGCCGGTGGAGGGGGCGGGGACGGCGGAGGGGACGGACGGGGCGGTCAGCTGCGTCATGGCGGTACTCCTACGGGGCGGGGCGGGGTTGCGGCACGCGGTGGGCGGGGTCAGTCCTCGAACTGCATCGCGATCCGGCAGTGCGCCGGGCGGCCGCGGTCGCGGCCGACCGTGGGCGCGGGCGCCGGTTCGGGCGGCTCGGGGCTGTCCTGAAGCTCCTGCCGGTCCTGCCGGACACCGGCGGGCACCAGGCGGACCAGGCGGCGCGGCGACTGGTCGACGGCGGTGACGATCGTGCTGCTCACGGAAGGCTCCTCGGGCTCGGGCGGGCCACCGTGGTGCGGCCCTCGGTTCCAGTGGATGCCCACCGAACGCCGATCGCACCGGGCCTTGACGCGTGGCCTACGCTCCGCCGTGCGTCCTTGACGCCTTCCTGACATCCGCCGCCCCGGTCATCACCCGTACGGCCGCACCCGACCCCGAACGTCCGTACGACCGCCCGAATGCCCACCCGGTCCGGATGTCAGGGAGCCGTCAAGGACGGCCGCCCGCACGCCAAGCCCGCGTCAAGAGGCGCGTGGCGGGCGCGGATCCGGTGGTGGGCTGGCCGCCGTCCCCGCCGCCACCGAGTCCGCCGCCCCGTTGCCCCGCAGCCCGGGGCGGCCCGGAAGGTCTTCCGAGACGATGCGCCGTTCGGCCCTCACTCCCCCGGACACCACCACGCCCCGAACCGACTGGTTCCGCCGCCCGGAGGGCGTCCGCGAGCAACCCCCGCACGACCGACCGGACGACCGGCCGCACCAACCGCAGCACCACCCGAGCCACCACCCGAGCCACCGGCCGACCGGCCCGGACGGCGGCCGCCGCCGGCTCATCACCCGCCGCCAGCTCACCGAGGCCCTGCCCGCCGCCGTCCGCAAGCTCCACCCGCGCACCATGATGCGCAACCCGGTGATGCTCGTGGTGGAGACCGGCTCCGCGCTCACCACGCTCAGCGCGGTGATCCACCCGAGCGTGTTCGCCTGGGTGATCGGCTTCTGGCTCTGGCTGACCGTGCTGTTCGCCAACCTCGCCGAGGCCGTCGCCGAGAGCCGGGGCAAGGCGCAGGCCGAGTCGCTGCGCCGCACCCAGGCCGGGACCACCGCCCGGCGGCTGCTGCACTGGCGGGTCGGCACCCGCGACCACCGCCACGAGGTGATCCCCGCCGAGCAGTTGATGCTGCACGACGTGGTGCTGGTGCCGGCCGGCGAGGTCGTGCCGCAGGACGGCGAGGTGGTCGAGGGGGTGGCCTCCGTCGACGAGTCGGCGATCACCGGGGAGTCCGCGCCGGTGATCCGCGAGTCCGGCGGTGACCGCACCGGCGTCACCGGCGGCACCAGGGTGCTTTCCGACCACCTGGTCGTCCGGGTCACCTCCCGGCCCGGGCAGAGCTTCGTCGACCGCATGATCGCCCTGGTGGAGGGCGCCAACCGGCAGAAGACCCCGAACGAGATCGCGCTCAACATCCTGCTCGCCTCGCTCACCATCGTCTTCCTGCTCTCGGTGGTCTCGCTCCAGCCGATGGCGATCTACGCGCACGCGCCGCAGACCACCGTGGTGCTGGTCGCCCTGATGGTCGCGCTCATCCCGACCACCATCGGCGCGCTGCTGTCCGCGATCGGCATCGCCGGGATGGACCGGCTGGTCCAGCGCAACGTCGTCGCCCTCTCCGGCCGGGCCGTCGAGGCCGCCGGGGACGTCGACGTGCTGCTGCTCGACAAGACCGGCACCATCACCCACGGCAACCGCCGGGCTGTCGCACTGCACCCGCTGCCCGGCGCGAGCACCGAACAGCTCGCCGAGGCCGCCCAGTTGGCCTCCGTCGCGGACGAGACCCCCGAGGGGCGCTCGCTCGTCGAACTGACGAACCGTCAGTACTGGGTGCCGCCCCGCGCCCCCGGCGAACTCGGCGAGCAGCGGCCCGTCCCGTTCACCGCACACAGCCGGATGAGCGGCGTCGACCTGACCTGGCCCGACGGGACGAACTGCCTGATCCGCAAGGGCGCCGCCGGCGCCGTCGCCCGCTGGGTGGTGGAGTCCGGCGGGCGGATGCCGATGGAGGCCAAGCCGCTGGTGGACCGGATCGCCGAGGCCGGCGGCACCCCGCTGCTGGTCGCCGTCCACGACCGGCACGGCGCCCGCGCGCTGGGCGTGGTCGAACTCAAGGACGTGGTGAAGGAGGGCATCGCCGAGCGCTTCGCCGAGCTGCGCAGGATGGGCATCCGCACCGTCATGGTCACCGGCGACAACCCGCTCACCGCCCGCGCCATCGCCGCCGAGGCCGGGGTGGACGACTTCCTCGCCGAGGCCACCCCCGAGGACAAGCTCGCCCACCTGCGCCGCGAGCAGGCCGCCGGGAACATGGTCGCGATGACCGGCGACGGCACCAACGACGCCCCCGCGCTCGCCCAGGCCGACGTCGGGGTCGCGATGAACTCCGGCACCCCGGCCGCCAAGGAGGCCGGCAACATGGTCGACCTCGACTCCAACCCGGCGAAGCTGATCGACATCATCCGGGTCGGCAAGCAACTCCTCATCACCCGCGGTGCGTTGACCACCTTCTCGATCACCAACGACGTGGCCAAGTTCTTCGCGATCATCCCCGCGATGTTCGCGAACGCCTACCCCGGGCTGCACCACCTCAACATCATGGAACTGCACAGCCCGACCTCGGCGATCGCCTCCGCGATCATCTTCAACGCGCTGATCATCGTCGCCCTGATCCCGCTGGCCCTGCGCGGCGTCCGCTACCAGCCCGCCTCCGCCACCGACCTGCTCCGCCGCAACCTGCGGGTGTACGGGCTGGGCGGGCTGATCCTGCCGTTCCTCGGCATCAAGGCGATCGACCTGCTGATCCAGTTCGTGCCGGGCCTCGGCTGAGCCGCACGGCGCGCCGGAGCTGTCAGAAGGCCGTCAAGAAGTGTGCGACCGGCGTCATGGAGCCATCAGCGGCGGTACGGACGGACCGGTTCCGGGGTTCACTGGAATCATCCGAACCAAGGAGTACGGAACCGGGAGTACCCGACCGGAGAAACGGAGGCGAACGGCCATGACCGGGACCACCCGAGTGATCGTCGGCCTGAGCGGATCACTGAGCAGTCTGGCCGCCCTCTACCACGCCGTCGGCGAGGCGGCCCGCAGCGAGGCCGTGCTGGTGCCGGTGGCCGCGTGGAACGCGGGCGAACGCGACGGCCTGCGCCCGCTGTCCGAACTGGAGCACGCCGCCCGGCGGCGGCTGGACATCGCCTTCGAGCAGGCCTACGGCGGCTACCCGGCCGGGCTGGTCATCCACCCGCTGGTGGTCAAGGCCGAGCCCGGGCCGGCCCTGGTCGGCGCCGTCACCGGGCCGGAGGACCTGCTGGTCCTCGGCGCCGCCACCCGCCGACGGTTCGACCGGCTGCGGCACGGCTCGGTGGCCCGGCACTGCCGCCACCGCGCGGGCTGCCGGGTGGTCGAGGTGTCGCCCTCCGCGCTGCTGACCCGGCTCGAACTCCCCGCCCGCACCGGGGCACCGCTCCCGCTGCTGGGGCGCGCCTAGCTGGGGCGCGTCCCCCGGATCTCGCCGGACAGGCCCTGACAGCAGCTCCCCCGAACCCGCCCGCCGGCTCGACGCGTCACCTCACCCACGCCGAGCCGGCGGGCGCCATCGCGCCCGGGCCCGCCGCTCCAGGGCCCCTGGTCCGGGCCCGCCCCGGCGCCTCCCCCAACTGCACCACCGCATCCGCGTGTTCGCGCACCAGCGGTAGGTCGTGGCTGATCAGCGCCAGCGCCACCCCGCGCTCGGCGCGCAGCCGGCCCAGCAGGGTCACGATGCCCGCGGCCGTGTCGGCGTCCAGCCCGGAGGTCACCTCGTCGCACAGCAGGACGTCCGGCTCGGCCGCCAACGCCCGGGCGATGGCGACGCGTTGACGCTGGCCGCCGGACAGCTCGGGCGGGTGCCGGGCGGCCAGGTCGGCGGGAAGGCCGACGGCGGCCAGCAGTTCGGCGACCCGGCCGGGGCACTGCTCGTGCGGGGTCGTGTGGTGCAGCCTCAGCGGACGGGTGAGGGTGGCGCCGACCGTCCGGGCCGGGTTGAGCGCGCCGAGCGGGTTCTGCGGGACGAGTTGGACGCGGCGGCGCTGCTCGCGGGTGCGGGCGTGGTGCGAGCCGGCCAGCGGGGCGCCGTCCAGGGTGAGGGTGCCGCCGGTGGACGGGTGGAGCCCGGCGAGGACCCGGACGAGGGTGGTCTTGCCCGCGCCGGAGGGGCCGATGATGCCGGTGCAGCTGCCGGGCGCGAGGTGCAGGTCGACCCCGGTGAGGATCCGGCGCCGCCCGCGCCCGTACCCGACGTGAGCTTCGACGCCGAGCGCGGCCAGCCCGACGGCGGTGCGCGCCGCGACCGGTCCGGACGTACGGCCGGCCCCGGTCCGGATGGGGCCGCCGCCCGCCCCGGGGCGGGCCGGGGCGAGGACGAGCACCTCGTCGGCGCAGCGGGCGACGAAGGCGGCGTCGTGGCTGGCGAGCGCGACGGCGATGCCGTGCCGGCGGGCGAGTTCGCGCAGCAGGTCGGCGATCTCGTCCCGCAGGGCGGGGTCCAGGCCGGCGCCGGGTTCGTCGAGGAGCAGCAGGTCGGGGCGGCGGGCGAGGGCCCGGGAGAGGGCCACGCGGCGCTGCTGACCGCCGGCGGGGGCACCTGGGAGGGCGAGGGCGCCGGGGAGGCGGCGTTCGAGCCGCTGGTCGGCGGGCAGTCGGACCCGGGCGAGCAGGTCGCCCACGGCTTCGGGGCCGCGGTCGGCGGCGGCCCCGGCGGGCAGTCCGGCGACCCGCGTCCGGGGGTTGAGGCCCGAACCCTGGTCCTGGCCGAGGAAGGCGAGCCGGTGACGGCGCAACCGGCGCAGCGCTTCGGGAGCGAGGGAGAGGACGTCCTGGCCGAGGACGGTGACCAGCCCGGTGGCCCGGGCGCCCGGGGGCAGGGCTCCGGCGAGGGCGTGCAGCAGGGTGGTCTTGCCCGCGCCCGGGGGGCCGGTGACGGCGTGCACGCGTCCGGGGCGCAGATCGAGGCTGACCGGGGCGAGCAGCGGGGTGCCGTCCGCGAGGGCGATGGCGAGCCGGTCGACCCGGGCGGTCGGGTTCTCGGTCACAGTCATTCCGCGCGTCCTCACCCCCGAACCGAAAGCACTTAGGTTTGCCTATCCTGAAGTTGAGCCCCCGGCAACCCTCCTGCCACACAATGGCTCAGGAGTGACCACCCCGCCGACGTTCTCGGCCGCCGTCCGGCCGTCGGCACCAGAACGTGCCCGGCGCGTGCCCGCCGCGCGGCTGGTGTCACTGCGGGTCGTGCAGGTGGTCGCTCAACCAGGTCAGCGACGGCGGGAGCAGCCTGGTCCAGGTGGTGAAGTTGTGCCCGCCGGTCTCCACGGTGGCCTGGGCGACCACCAGCGGCGGGCGGGCGGCCGCGGCGAAGGCCACGGAGTCGGCGTAGCCGTGGCCGTCCTCCTTGCTGTCGGCGAGGAGCACGGCCAGGGCGGGCATCGGCAGGTGGGCCAGGCGCCAGTTCAGGTCGGCCTCGTCGCGCCGCTGCTGGCTGCCGCCGAAGAGGTCGCCGGTGGTCACGTCCTCGGCGGCCTTGAAGTAGCCGGACAGCGAGACCGCCACCGGGAAGGTCTCCGGGTGGACCATGCCGAGCTTGACGGCGCAGTAGCCCCCGGTGGAGTCGCCGATCACGCCGAGGCTGCCGGTGCCGTCGAGCACCCGGTAGGAGGCCCGCAGGTCGGCCGGCACGTCGGTGGTGAAGTAGCGCTGGGCCTGCGGGCCGTTCGGGACGTCCTCGCACTCGCTGTCGCGCGGCATCGACGGCGAGGGGCGCACCAGCACCAGGACGGTCGGCTTCATCACCCCCCGGCGCAGCAGGTCGAGTTCGTACGCCGGGTAGCGCAGCTTGGTGACCAGGTTGGCGGCGTCCCCCGGGAAGCCGGTCATCACCAGGGCCGCCGGGAAGTGCCGGGTCTCGGCGCCGGGCCGGAAGTACTGCGGCGGCAGGTAGACGTACCCGTCGGTGCTGAGCCCGGTGGTGCCGCCGGGCAGCCGCACCCGGTCGAGCCGCCCGATGGTGGCCGGGCCGCGGTCGGCCCCGTCCGCGCCGGTGATCTCGGCGGTGCCGAGCACCTGCACCCCGGCGGGCACCTCGGCCGGGGTGCCGCCGGGGGTGCCGCCAGGCCCTCCGGACGGAACGACGGTCGGGCTGGCAGACGGGCCGCCCGCCTGGATGACGCCCGCCCCGCGGTCGCGCCCGAACAGGTCGGACCAACTGCTGTAGAACACGAAGTCGTCGTTGACGGCGAGCCCGAGGGTGGCCAGCAGCGCGAACTGGGTGACGGCGATCGTCCCGAGCCGCAGGAACACCGCGGGCCAGCTGCGGACGGCCAGCCGGGGCCAGACCCAGAGCGTGCCGAGCACCGTGCACACCGCGAACAGCGCCGCCAGCGCCAGCAGCTTGTGACTGGTGAGTCCCATCCGGCCTCCCTGGGCGCGTCCGACGGCGCGACCCAGGGTAACCAGGGCGGGACCGAACGTCACTCCCTCCGGTCGGCCACCGTGTTCAGATCCATGTCGCTCCATCGCCCCCGGCCGGTCCCGTTCCTTCGGTACGGCGATTGAAGCGGCGGCGACCGGCCGGGCGCGAGTGGGCCCGCACATCAGCCGCACCCGGCCCCACCTGGTCGATCGTCCAACGGCGTGCTCTCCCACCGGCGCCAACTTCGACAAGGGTGTCGAAGTTGGCGTGAGGGCCGGGCTATGCTGTCCCGAAGTCCGAGGATGACCCCCCCTTGCCCCGTCGACGAACGCACCAGCATGGCGCGCCCGACCGGAAGGAGGCGAGACGCATGGACAGCAGCAGTGCGGGCCGCACCACCCGCCCCCACCCCCGCACGCCCCGGTCCGCCTCCGGCAGACGGTGAGCACGGTCGAGACGGTGAACACGCCCGTCGTACGGACTTCCTGACGCAACGTCAAGTCTTCTTGGCGCCACGTCCCACACGTCGGCCCTGCCGCCACCGCCGTCCGCGGCCCCTTCGCCCGCCCCGGTCTCCCCCGCCGAGGAGAGGTATCCCATGACGACGTCCCGGCCCTACCCGCGCCCCGCCGAAGCCGCGGTGCTGCTCACCGTCCTCGCCCTGCTCGTCGCCGAGGAACTCGCCCTCGGCCTGGCCGAGGAGGAGGACCGCCCGGTCATCAACGCCGTCCTGATCGGCGCCTCCGGCTCCGGCCTCCTGGCGGTCGGCGCGGTGCTGCTCGGACGCTGGCTCGACACCCGCCGCCCACTCCCGTTACCCCCGCCCGGCCCCAACGGCCGCGAGTACAGCGCCCGCGCCCTCGAAGACTTCCCGATGGACGCCGTGCGCCCACTCCTCCTCGCCCACCAGGCCCCGCAGCTGGGCCAGTTGTACTCCGCCTGGATGCTCGCCCGGGCCGGCCGCCCGGCCCCGTGGATCGCCCGCCGACTCGGCATCCCGCTCGACGCCGCCCACCTCCTCGTCGACGCCGCCCGCACCCGCCACGACTGAGCCGACGGCGTCAGCGGCGCCGGCCGGGCGCCCCCGCGCCCGCCTGCGCCAGCAGGAACGGCACCAGGCCGCGCTCCGCCAGCGCCGACCGCCAGGCGTCCCGCGCCAGCCCCAGCTCCCCCAGCACGCCGGCCTCCCCGCCGGACTCCGCCGACCTCGACCGCGAGGCCGCGCCCAGCAGTCCCAGTCCGCCCACCAGCAGGCTCAGCGCGGCCACCCCGGCCGCCACCCACCCGGCGCCGACCAGCGCGTGCCCCAGCACCTCGGCGTCGTCCGCCAGCCCCAGCGCGTACCCGAGCAGCAGGAAGATCGCGGCGGCCACCCCGGCGACGATCGGCACGATCACCCCCAGCACCCCCCACCACCCGGACACCCGCTGCCGCCCCGGCTCGTCCACCGGCAGCCGCGCCACCGCGTCCTGGTCCGCCCGCAGCGCCGCGTACCGCTCGTACTCGGGCGCCGCCGCCGCCAGCACGAACTCCGCGTTCTCCCGGGCGCTCCGCCGCAACCGCTCCACCCCCGGCCCCTCGTCCCCCACCGCCCACAGGGCCGCCCGCACCTGCGACCCGGCCAGCGCCCTCCCCAGTTCCGTCTCGAAGTCGGCCCGATCCTGCTGCGGCAGTCGAAGCGGCCTGTCCATGCCGTGCCCCCGTTCACTGTTCTCCTAGTTCTACAGAACTGTAGAACATGGCGGCGGATAGCAGCAGCCCCGTTCACCTGTGGGCTTGCGATTCAGGAGCGGCCGGCACCCGCGCGGCCGACGGACCGGTCGGCTCAGGACACCGTCAGGATCCCCCGCATGAAGTGGTGCAGGGTGCACAGGTACGAGGAGGCGCCCGGCCGGGCCGGCGCGGTGAAGGTCGCGGACGTGCCCGGGGCGATGGTGCCGGTGTCGAAACTGCGGTCCTGGGCGGTGAGGGTGTGGTCGACGGTGTCGGCGTTGCGGACCGTGACGACGGCGCCCGGGCGGACGGTGAAGTCGGCCGGCTCGAACGCGAAGTCCCTGATGGCCACCGCCCCCGGGGCGGGAGCGGTGGCCGAGGACGGCGAGGCGGCCGGGGTCGCCGAAACGGACCCGGTCGGCCCCGGGCCCGAGGTCACGCCCGAGGTCGCTCCCGAGGTCACGCCTGAGTCCGGGCCTGAGTCCGGGCCGCCCACGCGGACGGAGCAGGCGGCGAGGGCGGCGCCGAGGAGCACGGCGGCCACGGCCCGGGCCCGCGGACGCATCAGGAGCCGAAGAGCGG
This sequence comes from Kitasatospora sp. NPDC043950, assembly GCF_056435345.1. Classification (NCBI taxonomy): domain Bacteria; kingdom Bacillati; phylum Actinomycetota; class Actinomycetes; order Kitasatosporales; family Streptomycetaceae; genus Kitasatospora; species Kitasatospora sp. NPDC043950. Next base: position 106,004 of record NZ_JBWKER010000018.1, on the reverse strand, counting down.
GACCCGCCGGGCGTCGGAGGACGCGGGCGGGGTGGCGCCGAGGTCGGAGACCGTGGCGATCAGGACGGCGTCCGCGCCCGGGATCCAGTTGACCGTCTTGGACTGGACGACGAGCTGCCGCTGCCGCGCCGTGCCGTCGCAGATCACGTCCGCCTCGGCCGTCCGGCTGGAGCCGAAGGCCATCGAGGAGGTGTCCTCCGGGTCCCGCTGCTCGACCGAGACGGTGAGCGACCGGGCCTCCTCCGCGACCCCGCAGACGTACTCGACGTCGACCCGGACCCGGCCGGGCACCTTCGGGTCGATCCGGGCCTCACCGAGAGTGACGCCCGTGGGGGCCGCGTCCCCGTCCCGCACCCGGGCCGGGGCGGCCACCGAAGCCGCGGCCGGCGCCGGGTCGGCGGCCAGGGCGGGTGCCGTGAGCCCGCCGAGGGCCGTGGTGAGGGCCGTCACAATGATCCACCGCTGCACTGCCAACCTCCCATAACTGAAACCGTGTTGCGGCCGACGCTAACCGCCCCGCCAGTGGCCCGCGCGCCGAGGCGGGGACCCGTCGCACGGACAGCCCAGCCACGGCGGCGACCCGCCGTCACCAACGGCCCAGCGCGGCGGTGACCCGGCATCACCACCGGCCCAACCCGCCGCCGACCGACCGTCACCACCGGGCCGGGCCGCCGCGACGACCCTCCGTCACCACTCACCCCGCATGGACCGGCGCCCGCTCGGCCGCCGTCCCCGGAACTGTCTGAACGGACGAGGGGCCCGCCGCGCGGTACGCGCGACGGGCCCCTCAGGGACGCGAGGCGTTACCGGCGCCCGGCGCCGACCTCGGAGCCGGTGTTCTCGTCCTCGCCCTGCTCGTCGTTCCGGTCGTCGCTCCGGTCCCGGTCGCCCCAGCCGTCGCTGCGGTCGCGGTACAGGGTGAAGCGGTCGAAGAGCACCGGCGTCGGGAACGGGTTGGCCGCGGTGGCGGACGGGGAGTGGTAGTAGCTGACGGTGATGGTGGTGCGGCCGCCCGGCAGCGGCCCGGGGTCGACGTCGAAGACCGCGACGCCGTAGGGGAAGGCGGTGTCCGGGTCGGTGACCGCGGACCAGTGGGCCTTCTCCTTGGCGTCCGGGTCGGCCTTGAAGGTGAGCCGCTGGGTGCGCACGGAGGCCTGGCGGACGCCGTCCGCGTCGGCGGGCAGGTAGACGTCGTCGTGGCCGGCGGTGCCGCCACCGCCGAGGATCAGGTGGACGGTGCCCTGCGAGGTGTCGATCCGGCGCACGTCGTCGTCGGCGACGGCCGGGGTGAGCAGGCCGCCCGGCTCGGTGCCGCGGACGGGGTGGGTGCGCTCGTAGTCGTGGTCGTGCCCGGCCAGGACGAGGTCGACGCCGTAGCGGTCGAGCAGCGGCAGCAGCTTCTCGCGGATGCCCATGTCACCGCCGTGGCTGGCGGCCGAGGAGGACATCGCGAACTGGTGCAGGTTGACGACGACCCAGTCCACCGCGCGGCCGCGCCGGGCGCGCGCCAGGGTGCGTTCCAGCCAGCGGAGTTGGGCGCCCTCGCTGTAGTCGCTGATGTAGATGGACCGGCCGGTGGCCGGGTCGAGGCTGGCGTCGTCCTCGACAGCGATCTCGTTGCCGTCGAGGCTGACGAACAGCACCGAACCGACCTGGAAGCTGTACCAGTTGCCGCAGTAGTCGCGGGTGCCGTTGTCGGGCAGTTCGAAGCGCGTCAGGTAGGAGGCGTAGCCGAGGTCCCCGCCGCCGGCCTCGACCTCGTGGTTGCCGGGCGCGGGCATCCAGGGCCGGCTGGCGGCCGACTTGGCGAGGTTGTTCATGAACGCGTTCCAGCACTGCGGCTGGCGCTGCGGGTTGTTGTTGGCGTACGCGAGGTCGCCGTTGAGCAGGTGGAACAGCGGCGCGAACTGCTCGACCTGGCGGACGGCGGCGGCGCCGTGGATCGAGGACTTGCTGAACACGTCGTCGCCGGTGCCGAGATCGCCGAAGCTGGTGAAGCGGAACGCGGCCCGGCCACGCGCGGGCGCCGTGCGGAAGGTGCCGCGCACCGGGCCGGAGCCGTCGTGCAGCACCTCGTAGACGTACGTGGTGTCGGGCCGCAGGCCGTCCAGGCGGACGTGGTGGGTATACGTCTCGACCTTGTTGAGCCCGTCGACGTAGGTGCGGGTCTCGGCGTCCACGGTGTGGCCGGCGCCGCCGCGGGGGGTGCCGATCCGCACCCGGGGGCGGCGCACGCTGGCGGCCGTCGCCCAGGAGACGGTCATCTCGCGGGACGGCTCGTTGCCCCACTGGAGGTGGATCTGCTCCGGTCCGGGGGTGCCCGCCAGGGCCGGCTGCGTCCAGAGGAGGGCGGACGCGGGCAGCGCGGCCAGCGCACCGGCCGCGGTACCCGTCCGAAGGACCGTTCTGCGCGAGGGATGTGACACTGCCGCCTCCAAGGCTCCGGGAAACGCCCTGGAGAGTCCCAGCCGAACCGGGCGCCCGGGCCACCTGCGAAGGTTCTTCCGGCGAACGCCAGTTGAACGCCGGATCGGATCGGGCGGCGATCGACCGTGACACCGGTCAGGCCGGTCACACCGGTTACACCGGCCACGCCGATTACGCCGGGAGGATTACCGATCCCTGACGGCCGGTCCGTCCACGCCCGATCCGCCGCACCGCGCGGCTAGCGTCGGCGGCATGGAGATTCTGGTCACCGGCGGAGCCGGGTTCATCGGGTCGGCCGTGGTCCGCGCACTGGTCGCGGCCGGGCACGGGGTGCGGGTGCTGGACGCGCTGCTGCCCGCCGTCCACCGCTCGGGGCGGGCCCCCGAACTGCCCGGGGGCGTGGCCTTCGAGCAGGGGGACGTCCGGGACGCCGCCGCCGTGCAGCGGGCGCTGGCCGGGGTGGACGGGGTCTGCCACCAGGCGGCGATGGTCGGCCTCGGGCTGGACCTCGACGACGCCCCCGCCTACGCGGGCTGCAACGACCTCGGCACGGCCGTCCTGCTCGCCGCGATGGCCCGCGCCGGGGTCCGCCGGCTCGTCCTGGCCGGCTCGATGGTGGTGTACGGGGAGGGCCGCTACCGCTGCCCCGCGCACGGCGACGTGGCCCCGGGCCCGCGCCGCCCGGCCGACCTGGAGGCCGGGCGCTTCGAGCCGCCCTGCCCGGTCTGCGGCCGCGCCCTGAGCCCCGGCCTGGTCGCCGAGGACGCCCCGGCCGACCCGCGCAGCGTGTACGCGGCCACCAAGCTCGCCCAGGAGCACCTGGCCTCCGTGTGGGCCCGGGCCTGCCAGGGCACCGTCCTGACGCTCCGCTACCACAACGTGTACGGCCCGGGCATGCCGCGCGACACCCCGTACGCGGGGGTCGCCTCGCTGTTCCGCTCGGCGCTGGCCCGGGGCGAGGCCCCCCGGGTGTTCGAGGACGGCAGTCAGCGCCGGGACTTCGTCCACGTCGAGGACGTCGCCGCGGCCAACCTCGCCGCGCTGGAGGCCCTTGCCGCCCGCGCGCCGGGTAGCTCCCGCGCCTACAACGTGGGCAGCGGCGAGGTCCGCACGATCGGCGAGATGGCCGGGGCGCTGGCGGCGGCGTACGGCGGCCCGGCACCGCTGGTGACCGGCGAGTACCGCCTGGGCGACGTCCGGCACATCACCGCCGACTCCTCCCGGCTGCGCGCCGAACTCGGCTGGCGCCCGCAGGTGCCGTTCCCCGCCGGGATGGCCGAGTTCGCGGCGGCACCGCGGTCCGGCGCCACACCTGACGGTCCGTCCGATATCGGCCGGAACTCACCGGTGAAGAGCGGAGGATGGGGCTAGCCTTGCAACATGGTTGCAAACTACAAGGAAGAAGTGGCCATGAACGACCAGGAATTCGTCAGCGCACCCGCCCTGATCCTCCGGTCCCTCTCCGCCGATCCGGAGCGGCGGGCCATCGTCACCGCCGACGGCGTCGAGATCACCGCCGGCGACTTCGCCACCGCCACCTACCGCCTCGCCCACGAGCTCATCGCCCGGGGCGTCACCCGCGGGGACACCGTCACCCTGCTCACCGGCAACACCGCCGAGGCGCTCGGCGCCCGCTACGCCGCGGGCCTCGCGGGTGCGCGGGTGGTCACCCTGTACGACGGCATGAGCACCCCCGTCCTGGCCGAGATCGCGGCGAGCGTCGACACCGCCGTCCTCCTCGTGGACGCCGAACGGTACGCGGAGGCCGCCGAGTTGCTGCCCCTGATCGCCGTGCCGACGGTCCTCCGCCTCGGCCCCGGACCGGACGCGATCGGCGAGGACGTGATCGCCGCCTCCGCCCACCGCCCCGCCGAGCCGCCCGCCGTCCGGATCGGCCCGGACGACGACCTCGGCATCCGCCACACCGGCGGCACCACCGGGGTCCCGAAGGGCATCCTCAGCCTGCACGGCCCCTACCGCGGCGTCTTCGACACCTCGTTCGGCTCCGCCGGCACGGCCGGCGAGGCGCCCCGCTTCCTCGCCGCCACCTCGCTCGCCCACCTCGCCGGGATCTTCTCCGACCTGACGCTCCACCACGGCGGCACGGTGGTCCTCCAGCGCACCTTCGACCCCGGCGAGGTACTGGCCGCCGTCGAGCGCGAGCGCATCACCAGCCTCTGGGTGCTGCCGCCGCTGCTCTACCAGCTGCTCGACCACCCGGCGATCGGCCGCACCGACCTGTCCAGCCTGCGGCAGATCACGTACGGGGGCTGCGCCGCCTCGCCGACCCGGATCCGCGAGGCGCTCAAGGTGTTCGGGCCGGTCCTGGTGGGCGTCTACGGGATGTCCGAGGCGCAGCTGATCTCCTTCCTCACCCCGGAGGGGCACGACCGGATCGCGCAGGGCGGCCAGGTCTCGGTCGGCCGCCCCCTCCCGGGCGTCGAGGTGGTGATCCGGTCCGCCGACGGCACCGAGCTGCCCACGGGGGAGCAGGGCGAGGTCCACGTCCGATCGGCCGGGCTCATGGCCGGGTACTGGAAGCGGCCCGACCTGACCGCCGAGGTGCTGCGCGACGGCTGGCTGAACACCGGCGACGTCGGCTACTTCGACGCGGACGGCTGCCTCTACCTGGCCGACCGGGTCAAGGACCTGATCATCGTGGTCGGCGGGCACGTCTACCCGTCCGAGGTGGAGGACCTCCTCCTCACCCACCCGGCGATCGCCCGCTGCGCGGTCTTCGGCGTGCGCGACGCGCAGGAGGCGGAGCACGTCCACGTCGCCGTCGTTCCCGCTCCGGGGCAGCAGCCCGAGTTGGCGGACGTCCAGGCGTTCGTCACGGCCCGCAAGGGGCGGATCTACGCGCCGGAGGCCCTGCACCTCGTGGACGAGATCCCGCTGACGTCGGTCGGCAAGCCGGACAAGAAGCGGCTGCGCGAGGCCGTGGCCGAGTAGGCCGAGCGGGCCAAGTAGGCCGAGCGCGCCGCGCGTCCGAAGGGCGGACCCCGGGACCTGCCTCGTCATTCCCGCCGGGCGCGCGGCGCGGGCAGGGCGATCTCGAAGCAGCAGCCCCCGGCGACGTTGCGCACCTCCGCGCGCCCGGCGTGCGCCTCGACGATGCCGCGCACGATGGCGAGCCCGAGCCCGGCACCGCTCTCGCCGGGCTCGCCGGCGGCCCGGCCGTCGTCGCGGCGGGGCGTGCGGGCGGAGCCGCCGCGCCAGCCCGTCTCGAACACCCGGGGCAGGTCCTGTTCCGGGATGCCGCCGCAGCCGTCGGTCACCGACAGCACCACCTCGTCGGCCTCCCGCCGGGCGGCGACGGCCACCACGCCGTCCGCGGGGGTCGAGCGGATCGCGTTGACCAGCAGGTTGCCGAGCACCCGGGTGATCTCCCCGCTGTCCACCTCGACCGGCTCGGCCGCCGCCGGCTCGTCGGCCACCTGCCGCCCCTCCAGCCGGACGCCGCGCCGCCGGGCCAGCGGGTACGCCCCGGCGAGCGCGTCGTCCACCAGGTCGTACACCGAGACCCGGGTGAGCGAGAGGGCGAGCGCGCCCGCCTGGATCCGGGAGAGCTCGAACAGGTCGTCCACCATGCCGGTGAGCCGTTCGACCTCGGTGCCGATCCGCACCAGGTAGCGGTCGGGGTCCTCGGCGACGCCGTCCTCCAGCGCCTCGGCCATCGCCCGCAGGCCGGCCAGCGGGGTGCGCAGGTCGTGCGAGATCCACGCGACCAGCTCCCGGCGGGAGTGCTCCAGGGCCTGCTCGCGCGCCCGGGACTCCGCCAGCCGGGCGCTGGTGGCAGCCAACTCCTCGCTCAGCGCGGCGAGTTCCGCGCCGAGCGGGTGCGCGGGCGCGGTGAACCCGGCGTCACTGCCGACCGTCCGGACGGCCTCGGTCAGCGCCCGGCTACCGGCCACCACCTGACGGCCGAGCAGCGCGGCGGTGAGCAGCGAGACGACGGCGGCCATGCCGAGCACCGTGATGACCACGCCGAGGTCGTGGGTGGACAGGAACATCGCCTGCGCCACGGCGAACGTCCCGGACGTCACCGCGAGGACGGTCACCACCGCCACGCAGAACAGGGACAGGGCGACGGAGCGGCGGCGCAGCAGCCGGATCGCCGCCCAGCCGAGCAGGCCGGCCCCGCCCGCGCCGAGGGCGGCGAACAGGGCGATCAGCAGCAGGTCCTTCACGCCGCACCGCCCTGCGGGTGGTGCGGCATGTCGTGAGCCGGGTCATGGGGAGCCGGGCCGTGGGGCGCCGGGTCGTAGCGGTAGCCGACGCCCCAGACGGTGCTGATCAGGGCGGGCGCGGCCGGGTCGTCCTCGATCTTCTCGCGCAGCCGCCGGACGTGGACGGTGACGGTGGAGAGGTCGCCGAAGTCCCAGCCCCACACCCGCCGCATCAGGCTCTGCCGGGAGAACACCGTGCCGGGGTGCCGGAGCAGGAACGCCAGCAGGTCGAACTCCCGGAGGGTGAGGGCGAGTTCACGCGCACCCCGGTGGGCGCGGCGGGCCTTCGGGTCGAGCGTGACGTCCCCCGAGCGCAGCACCCCGTCGCCCGGCCCGTCGCCCGGCCCGCCGCCCGTCCCGTCGGCGGCCCCGCTCCCCGCCCGGGCGCGGCGCAGCACCGACTGCACCCGCAGCACCAGTTCGCGCGGGCTGAACGGCTTGGTGACGTAGTCGTCCGCGCCCAGCTCCAGGCCGAGGATGCGGTCCGCCTCGTCGCCCTTGGCGGTGAGCAGCACCACCGGCAGCGCGGCGCCCCCGGCGGAGGCCCGCAGCCGGCGCAGCACCTCCAGCCCGTCGAGGCCGGGCAGCATGAGGTCCAGCACCAGCAGGTCGGGGCGGGTGCGCTCGGCGAGGTCCAGGCCCAGCGCACCGTCGGCGGCCCGGTCCACGTGGTGCCCGGCGCGGGTGAGGTAGCCGGCGACGACCTCGGCCACGGTCGGGTCGTCGTCGATCACCAGGATGTGCGAGGTGTCGTTCACCTCGCCGAGGATAGGAGGCCTCGGCGGCGGGCGCGGGCGGAAGCGGGCCCGCGTTCGCGTTCCGTAAGATCCGCCGCCCGCACCCTCGCCCGACCCGGACCAGCCCAACCCGATGCGACCCAGCCCAGCCCGATGCGGCCCGGCCCGATCCGCCGGACGGGTCAGCCGCCGGGGCGTCCGACTTCCGTAAGGCTGCGCCGCCGCCGCACCCCGCCGTCCCGCACTTAGCGTGGCCGGGTGACCTCACCCACCTCCCCCGTCTCCCCCGTCGACGTCGTGCTGCCCTGCCTCGACGAGGCCGCCGCGCTGCCCTGGGTGCTGGGGCGGATCCCGGACGGCTGGCGGGCCGTCGTCGTCGACAACGGCTCCCGGGACGGCTCCGCCGACCTCGCCCGCTCGCTCGGCGCGACGGTGGTCGAGGAGCCCCGGCGCGGGTTCGGCGCCGCCTGCCACGCCGGGCTGCGCGCCGCCACCGCCGACCTGGTCTGCTTCCTGGACTGCGACGGCTCCCTCGATCCCGCCCAGCTCCCCCTGGTCGCCGGTCCGGTGCTGGCCGGCTCCGCCGACCTGGTGCTGGGCCGCCGCCGCCCGGCCACCGCCGGGGCGTGGCCGCTGCACGCCCGCCTGGCCAACACCGTCCTGGCCCGACGGCTGCGCGCCCGCACCGGCGCGCCGCTGCACGACCTCGGCCCGATGCGGGCCGCCCGCCGGGAACAGCTGCTGGCCCTGGGGCTCGGCGACCGCCGGTCCGGCTACCCGCTGGAGATGGTGCTCGCCGCCTCGGCCGCCGGGCTGCGGATCACCGAGACCCCCGTCGACTACCTGCCGCGCGCGGGCCGCTCCAAGGTCACCGGCACCCTGCGCGGCACCCGCCAGGCCGTCCGCGACATGCGGGCCGTGCTGGCCGCGCCCCCGCCGACCCTGCTGGTGATCGCCAAGTCGCCCGCCCCCGGCCGGGTGAAGACCCGGCTCACCCCGCCGTGCACCCCCGAACAGGCCGCCGCCCTGGCCTCGGCCGCCCTCGCCGACACCCTGCACACCCTGGGCACGATGCCGGCCGGGCGGCGCGTGCTCGTCCTGGACGGCGAACCGGGCGACTGGCTGCCGCCCGGCTGGGAGGTCGTCGCGCAGACCGGCGGCGGGCTGGACGAACGGCTGGCCGCCGCCTTCGCGCACGCGGCCCGGGTGGCCCCGCACGCCCCGGCGCTGCTGGTCGGGATGGACACCCCGCAGCTGAGCGCCGCCGCGCTGGCCGAGCCGCTGTCGGCCGCACGGCGGGCGGGCACGGACGCCTGGTACGGCCCGGCGGCCGACGGCGGCTTCTGGGCGCTGGGCCTGGCCCGACCGACCGCCGAACTGGCCGCGCGCCTGCTGCACGGCGTGCCGATGTCCACCCCGAGGACCGGAGCGGTACTCCTGGAACGCCTCGCCGAAGCCGACTTGACGATTCATCACCTTCCGCTGCTCACCGACGTGGACACCGCCGAGGACGCCCGCCGCGTCGCCGCCGAGGCCCCGGACAGCCGTTTCGCCGCCCAGCTGGGAACGGTCGACCCGAAGCCGGAGGTGGCGAGTTGACGACCGCCACCGCCTGGGTGGACGACCCGTTCGCCGAAGCCGTCCGCACCGGGCGCGGCCCGCTCTGGCTGCGCCGGGAGGACGGCCACCGCCTCCGGCTGGACATCGAACGCTGGTGCGCCCCGGCGGCCGGCGCCGACCACAGCCTGCTCCGGCGCTGCGCCCGCCGGGCCGCGCCCGTCCTCGACCTCGGCTGCGGGCCCGGGCGGCTGGTCGCCGCGCTGCTCGCGCTCGGTGTCCCGGCCCTCGGCGTCGACGTGACCAGGGCGGCCGTCGCCCGCACGGTCGGACTGGGCGGCCCGGCGCTCTGCCGCTCGGTCTTCGACCGGCTTCCCGCCGAGGGCCGCTGGGGCGCCGCGCTCCTCGCCGACGGCAACCTCGGCATCGGCGGCGACCCGGACGCCCTGCTCCACCGGGGCGCCGAACTCATCGCGCCGGACGGTCTGCTGCTGGTCGAGGTGGAGCCCGTGGAGTTGGACGAGCAGGTCACCGTCCAGGTCGAGGGCCCGGACGGCCGGCTCGGGCCGGCCTTCCCCTGGGCCCGGCTCGGCACGGCCGCCGCCCTACGGCGGGCCCACGCCGCCGCCGGACTGGTCGAGGCGGAGCGCTGGACCTCGCACGGCCGCCGCTTCCTCGCCCTGCACAAGCGCTGAGGCGCACAAGGCCGTTGCCCTTGACGGACGCGACCCCACCCTCCTGACGTGTCGGCGGGTCCTCGGCAACGACGGCATCCCGGTCCCGCTGCCATCAGGACGGGCCCCGCAGCCCCTCAGCGGGCCCGCCCACCTGCCCGTTCCGCCGCCGCGCCCACCGACGCCGGCTTCGACTCCGGCTCCTGCTCCAGGCCCGGCGGCGGGGCGGACTCATCCGTCGGCAGCACCCGGTCACGCAGCCGCAGTCCGCAGACCAGGGCGACCAGCAGCACCCCGAGCACCGATCCCAGTACGATGCGCAGCCCGTACGCGTCGGCGATCCGGCCGAGCAGCGGGGCGGCCAGCCCGCCCACCGACATCGCCAGGCCCAGGGTCAGTCCGCTGGCGGTGCCGGGCCGGTTGGGCAGGTAGTCCTGGGCCAACGTCACCTGGGCGGCGAACGGCAGAAACATCGCCAACCCGAACGCGACGGCGGCGAGTTCGGCCACCGCGAAGGTGGGGGCGAAGGCCACGCCGGCCAGGGCGGGGGCGGCCAACAGGTAGCCCAGCCGGATCGGGAGGAGCCGCCCGTACCGGTCGCCCAGCCGCCCGCCGAGCAGGGTGCCCGCCGCACCGGCCAGGGTGAGGGAGGTGAGGGCCACCGCCCCCGCGCCCGTCGAGGTGTGCAGGTCGCGCTGGAGGTGCAGGGCGAGCATCGAGGTCACCGTGACGTAGGGCACCGACCAGCAGACCGTGGCGACCACCAGCCGGCCGAAGGCCCGCCAGTCGTCGCGCTGTCCGCTCCCGGCCGCGCCGCCCGTCACCAGCGGCGGCGCGGGGGTGTGGCCCCGGCGGCGCAGCCACGGGCCCTGGGCCGCCCACAGTGCGCCCATCACCACCGCGGGGACGGCGAGCAGCCAGCTGCCGGCCAGGCCGAGCGAGCCGACCACGAGCGTCACCAGGGCCGGTGCCAGCGAGGCACCGAGTGTGCCGCCGACGGAGAACAGGCTCATCGCCTGCTGGGACTGGCCGCCCGCCGCTCTGGCCTGGTTGGTGGCGGGCGGGTGGTAGGCGGCGACGCCGATCCCGGCGAGGGCCACGCAGAGCCAGGTGAGCAGGTAGCTGTCGGCGAGTCCGGCGCAGCCGAGGCCCCCGGCGGCGGTCAGGAAGCCGGCCGGGACGAGCCAGCCGCGGTGGCGGCGGTCGACGAGCAGGCCGAAGAGCGGCTGGACCACGCTGGACAGGCCGGTGGCGGCCAGCGCGATCCCCGAGACGGCGGTGTAGCTGTAGTGCCGCTCGGACATCAGGAAGGGCAGCAGTGCCGGGACGGCGCCCTGGTAGAGGTCGTTGACGACGTGGGTGCCGGTCAGGAAGGCCAGCTGGCCGCGCTTCACGTGGTTCCTCCCTCGACCCGGAACGCGAGGCCCCGGTGCGCGGCGTCCCGGTGTGCGGTGTCCTGGTGCGCGGCGTCCCGGTCGAGCACCGGCTGCGGGGTGTCCTCGGCGGCGGCCGGCCGGGCCTCGGCCAGGGTCAGTTCATGGAGTTCTGTCACGGTCACTCTCAAGTCCTCGGGTTCTCAGGTCCTCTGAGGAGTTACCTTAGAGTGCTGGTCAGAGCGAAAGCAAGGCATGCCTAACCTGGACGTCGGGTACCTACGAAGCCGGAAGGGCCGCCCGCGATCGACAGGGCGGCGAGGAGAAGATTGGCGCCGGGGTCCAAGGAGCCTTGCAGGATGCCGGTCGTGCACCACGCGTGCGGCTGTCGCCCAACCGCCTCTTGGCCCCACGGTCAGGGGTGCCCCGGCGGCACCCTTCGAGGCGTCCCGGCCGAGCCTGCCACACGCCCCGGGCCACGACAAGACGTCCGACCGGCCGCCTACTCCCGGCCCACCGGCCGCCACTGCGGGTGCTCGCGCTCGGCCCACCGGCGCTCCACCAGCCCGGTCCGCATCCCGAGCCGCGCCTGCGGATCCCGCCAGGCCATCCGGACGTGTCCGACCACCACCACGGCGATGGCGGCGGCCAGCCAGTCGTGGACGAAGGTCGCCCCGGTCCGCCAGGAGGGCGGGGCGAGGCGGGGCAGCCACATCAGCAGCCCGGTGCCGACGATCACCAGCATCGAGCCGAGCGTCCACTGCGCGTAGAGCTTCTGCCCGGCGTTGAACTTGCCCGCCGGCCGGTGCGGGGCGCGGCGCCGGACGGCGCGCAGCCAGTCCCAGTCCGCCGGGGTGAAGCGGCTCAGCCGGGCGGCGTCCGCGCGCAGCGCCCGCGAGGCGAGCCCGAGCAGCAGCGGCACGGGCAGCGCGAGGCCGCACCACACGTGCACCGTCACCACCAGCCGCCGGTTGCCGACCAGTTCGGCGAGCGGGGCGAGGTAGAGGCAGGCCGCCGTGGCCAGGCAGACGCCGGTCAGCGCGGCGGTCGTCCGGTGCACCCAGCGCTCGGCCCGGGTGAAGCGCAGCAGGAGTTCAGCCGGTGGGCGCATCGTCACGTCCGTTCGACCGGCCGACCCAGGCGTCGACGTCGTACCCGCCGCGCTCCCAGTAGCCCGGCTCCACCGAACCGGTCACGGTGATCCCGGAGAGCCACTTGGCGGACTTGTAGAAGTACATCGGCGCGACGTACAGCCGCACCGGGCCGCCGTGGGTGTGGGAGATCGGGCCGTCCTGCATCCGCAGCGCGACCAGTACGTCGTCCCGTCGGGCCTGCGCCAGCGTCAGGCTCTCGGTGTACGCGCCGTCGAAGCAGCTGAACCGGACGGCCCCGGCCCCCGGCCGCACGCCCGCGGCGTCCAGCAGGTGCGCGAGCGGCACCCCCTCGAACGGGGTGTCCGGCACCCGCCACCCGGTCACGCACTGCACGTCCCGCACGAGCCGCCGCTGCGGCATCGCCCGCAGGTCCGGCAGGCGGAACGTCGCGGGCCGCTCGACCATCCCGTCGACGCTGAGCGTGTAGTCCGCCACGCTCCGCTCCGGGACGGACGACACCACCGAGTAGTACCGGAATCCGTTGTTGCCCGGCAGCAGCCCGCTCAGCCCGCTCGGGTCCCGTTCGGCCAACCCCGACTCGGCCCGTTGCAGGTACGGCCCCGCCGCCACCCCGACGGCCCCGAGCCCGAGCAGTCCGAGCACCACCCGCCGCCCCACCGGGGCGCCCCGGCCCTCTTCGCCTGTTCTGTCCACGCCCCCGATTGCACCAGCCCGAGCCCGGCCGGCGCGAGGCCCGGCACCGGTCCGTCAGCCTTTCGTCATCTTCGCCCGCAGGCTCCACGGCCGAGCGGGCGAGCGGGCGAGCGGGCGAGCGACCGAGCGACGCCGAGCGTCCGAGCGGCGGGAGATCGTTTTCCAGTCAAGTTCGACGATCTTTCGAACCCCGTATTCCCCCGGCTCCGGCCACGCCACTACGGTGCCACGCATCCCCGCTGTTCCCCCCTCCCCGGCCGGCCGCGACCGCCGGGGCTACCGATCGGACCGGTGCGCCGTGACCAGAATCCTCCGTCGACTGTGGACCCACGCGGGAAGAGCGGCGGCCGTCGTCGCCCTCCTCGCCGCCGCCCTCACCGGCACGGCGGCCGGAACCGCCACCGCCGCCGCCCCGGCCGCCCCCGCGGCAACCGCCTCGGTGGGCGGCTGGACCTGCCCCGGAACGCCCGTCCCGGACGGCTACGTCATCACCATGTTCAACTCCAGCGGCTGCAACAACCACGGCGCCTGGTTCCAGGCACCCGCCCAGAACCGCCTGTGGACCTGCTCCGGCTCGCCGATCGTCTCCGGCTACGTCCTGACCAACTACAACCCCCAGGGGTGCAGCGGCGTCGGCGCCTGGTTCCACGAACTGGTCCGCAACGGCATCTGGACCTGCCCCTACTCGCCGATCCCGGCCGGCTACCGCAGCACCAGCTACGACGCCCGCGGCTGCAACGGCCTCGGCGCCTGGCTCACCATCAAGGCCTGACCCACACCCGGCGGGGGGGGGGGGGGGGGGGGGGGGGGGGGGGGGGGGGGGGGGGGGGGGGGAGGTGGGGGGGGGGGGGGGGGGGGGGGGGGGGGAACCCCCCCCCGA
>NZ_JBWKER010000018.1:80960-92309 GCF_056435345.1 Kitasatospora sp. NPDC043950 | reverse complement strand
CCCCACTTATCCTCATCCCCCCCCCCTCCTCCCCCCCCCTCCCCCCCTCCCCCCCCCCCCCTCCCCCCCCCCCCCCCCCCCCCCCCCCCCCCCCCCCCCCCCCCCCCCCCCCCCCCCCCCCCCCCCCCCCCCCCGCCGACGTCGTCGCGTCGTCATTCCGGGCGAAGACCGCATCGCGCGCCGAACACTCCGCACACGCAGCACATGCGACACGCGCCGCACACAGCGTCTCACCAGCAGAAAAGAAGTCCGCCCGCAGCGGACGAGAAAAAAGGCACAGGAGGAAAAACCACTCCCGGCCACTTCCAACTTATAGCGTACGGGGGGCCTTGCGGCAAGGCCCTGGTCGTGCCGCACAATCGTCGACCTGAACCGGAATCCGCGGAAATTTGGGGTCGCGAAAATGCGTGTGCTGTTGTCGACGTACGGGTCCCGCGGGGATGTCGAACCGCTGGTGGGGCTCGCGGCGCGGCTGCGGGAGTCCGGCGCGCAGGTGCGGGTGTGTGCGCCGCCGGACGAGGACTTCGCGCAGCGGTTGGACCACATCGACGTGCCGCTGGTGCCGGTCGGCCCGTCGGCGCGGGCGCTGACGGTGGCGGCGCCGCCGCCGTCGTCCCTGCCGGAGCGCGCGGCCGCGGTGATCGCCGGGCAGCTGGAGGCGGTCACGGCGGCGGCCGAGGGCTGCGACGTGCTGGTGGCCACCGGCATGCTGCCGGCTGCGGCGGGCGCGCTGTCGGTGGCCGAGAAGCTGGGCATCCGCTCCGTGTCGGTGACCTTCCAGCAGCTCACCCTGCCCTCGCCGGGCCGCCCGCCGCTGGCGTACCCGGGCCGCCCGTTCCCGCCGGAGGTGACCGACAACCGGGTGCTGTGGGGCCTGGACGCCGAGAGCATCAACGCGCTGTTCGGCGCGGCGCTCAACACCAACCGGGCGTCGATCGGCCTGCCGCCGGTGGACGACGTCCGCGACTACGTCATCGGCGACCGGCCGTGGCTGGCGACCGACCCGGTCCTGGACCCGTGGCAGGAGCCCGCCGACCTGGACGTCGTGCAGACCGGCGCGTGGATCCTGCCGGACCGGCGCCCGCTGCCGGCCGGGTTGGAGGCCTTCCTGGCCGCCGGCGCACCGCCGGTGTACGTGGGCTTCGGCAGCATGCCGATGCTCGCCTCCCAGGACGCCGCCCAGGTGGCCGTCGAGGCGGTCCGCGCGCAGGGCCGCCGCGCGGTCGTGGCCCGCGGCTGGGCCGGTCTGGCCCCGATCGACGACCGGGGCGACTGCTTCGTCGTCGGCGAGGTCAACCAGCAGGCGCTGTTCGGCCGGGTGGCCGCCGTCGTGCACCACGGCGGGGCGGGCACCACGACGACGGCCACCCGGGCCGGCGCGCCCCAGGTCGTCGTCCCGCAGACCGCGGACCAGCCGTACTGGGCCGGCCGGGTGGCCCGGCTGGGCATCGGCGTGGCACTCGACGGGCCGACCCCGACCACCGAGTCCCTGTCGGCCGCGCTCAGGACGGCCCTCGCCCCCGAGACCCGGGTGTGGGCGACCGCCGTGGCCACCATGATCCGCACCGACGGCGCGGCGCTGGCCGCACAACTGCTACTCGACGCGGCCGGCCGCTGAGGCGTGCCGGATAATTCCACCCGCCGCCACCCCCGATTCCTCGGCCGACCGCCCGCGGAATCGAAAAGCTCAGAACACCTGGAGCCAGGTTTGTCCCCCATCTCGTCCTCCTCATCCTCCTCATTCGAATCCTCCTCGCCCGAATCCCGCTCGCCCGAATCCTCCTCGCCCGAACCGAATTCACCCGCCGACGACTGGCGGTCCGGCGAACTGCGGGCGGAGAACGCGTACGTCGGCAGGCTGTACGAGCGGCTCGAAGCCCAGCGCGCGCTCGCGGCCGGCCGACTGCGCGAGGTCCACCTCCAGGACAAGGGCGGGACGATCCAGGCCCTCCTGGAGCGCGACACCATGGAGATCCACCACACCCGCCGGCTGGCTGCGCTGCACGCCGCCGAGTACGGGCTGTGCTTCGGCCGGATCGACGACGCCGACGGCGAGCGGCAGTACATCGGCCGGATCGCCCTGTCGGACGACGACCACGAGCCGCTGCTCACCGACTGGCGGGCGGCGGCAGCGGAGCCGTTCTACCGGGCGACGCCCGCCGCACCGGGCGGTGTGGTGGCGCGACGGCACCTGCGGACCAAGGGCCGGACCGTCGTCGACTTCGACGACGACGCCTTCGGCGTGGGCGCCCACGCGGGCCGCGACAACGCCGAGCTCAGCGGGGAGGGCGCCCTGCTCGCCTCGCTGACGGCGGCCCGGACGGGGCGGATGGGCGACATCGTCTCCACCATCCAGGCCGAGCAGGACCGCGTCATCCGCGACGCGCTCGGCGGCGTCCTGGTCGTGCAGGGCGGCCCGGGCACCGGCAAGACCGTCGTCGCCCTGCACCGCGCCGCGTACCTGCTCTACACCCACCGCGACCGGCTGGCCAAGCACGGCGTGCTGGTCATCGGGCCGAACACGACGTTCCTGCGCTACATCGACGAGGTGCTTCCCGCGCTCGGCGAGAGCGAGGTCGTGCTGAGCAGCATCGGCACGCTCTACCCGGGGGTGACGGGGACCGGCACCGAGACGCCCGAGGCGGCCGCCGTCAAGGGCGACGTCCGGATGGCGCAGGTCCTCGCCGCCGCGCTGGAGGGCCTGCGGCAGCTGCCCGAGGAGTCGTGGACCATCACCGTGGGCCGGACCTCGCCCTACAACCTTCAGCTCCGGATCGGCCGGGCGCTCTGCGAGCGGGCCCACGCCGCCGCGCACCGGAGCGGCAGGCCGCACAACGCGGCCCGGGCCGACCTGGTGGAGCGGCTCTCCTCGGAGCTGGCCCTGCGGATCGCCCGGGACCAGGGCGGGGAGATGGACCTGGACGCCGTGGCGGACCTCGCCGACGCGCTCGTCGACGAGCCCGAGTTCCAGGCCGTGGCCCAGAAGCTGTGGCCGCTGCTGAACCCGGAGCAGGTGCTCACGAGCCTGTTCGGCTCCCCGGAGCTGCTGGCGAGCGCGATGCCGGACTTCACCGAGGCCGAACGCGCCGCGCTGCTGCGCGAACTGCCCGGCCCGGAACGGGAGTCCGCCGCCGAGGCCGCCTCGACCGCTGCGACCGCCCGGACCACCTGGACCACCGACGACGTACCGCTGCTCGACGAGGCCGCCGAACTGCTCGGCCCGCTTCCGGGCGCCGCCGTCGCCCGCCGGGCCGAGGCCGCCGCCGAGGCGGCGGAGCTGGAGTTCGCCAAGATCGTCCTCGACGACTTCGGCGTGGGGCTGGTCGAGATGGACGCGAAGATGCTGGCCCGCCAGTACCGCGGTGAGGAGTCGCTCCGGCCGCTGGCCGAGCGCGCGGCCGAGGACCGGACCTGGGGCTACGGGCACGTGATCGTGGACGAGGCCCAGGAGCTGTCCCCGATGGCCTGGCGGATGCTGGCCCGCCGCTGCCCCGGCCGTTCCATGACGATCGTCGGCGACCTGGCGCAGACCGGCGCGCCGGCCGGGCTGAGCTCCTGGGGCCAGGCCCTCGACACGTACACGGCGGGGCGCTGGCGCACGGTGGAACTCACCATCAACTACCGCACCCCGGCCGAGATCATGCAGGTCACCGAGGGCGTCCTGCGGGCGCTCGACCCCTCGCTCGCCGCCCCCACCGCGGTGCGCAGCGGCGGAACCCGCCCGTGGAGCCTGCGGATCCCCGCGGACGGCCGGGCGGCGGCGCTGCGCGGCGCCGTCGAGCGGGAGCTCGCGGCGCTGGACGGCGGCCGGCTGGCGGTCATCCACGCCCCGGACGCCCCGGCCGAACTGCTCGGCGGAATCGCCGGGTTGGCAGGAATCTGCGTCAACGACGGTCCGGCGTCGCTGGATTCGCCGGCCGTCCTGCTGACGGCCGCCCAGTCCAAGGGTCTTGAGTTCGACGCCGTCCTGGTCGTGGAGCCCTCCGAGATCCTCGCGGCGCACGCCCACGGCGTGAACGACCTCTACGTCGCCCTCACCCGGGCGACGAAGTCCCTCGGGGTGCTGCACAGCCGGGACCTGCCGGAGATGCTCCAGGGCCTGGAACCCCGCTGAGGACGGCGGCCGTTCTCCCGCGCCGCCGGGCGCCGACCGCGACGCACGCCAACGCGGCGCCGTAGGCGGCCTGTTGGGCCTCGACCCCGCCCGTCAGATAGAGGTACTGCCCGGCGGCGGGGACGGCGAGCCACTCCCAGCGGCCGGTGAGGCCGACCAGGGCCACCACCAGCAGGCCGTACCAGGGGTAGGCGGGCGCGGCGAGGAGCAGGGCCGTGCCGGTGACGAACAGGGCGCCGTCCCAGGGGCGGGCAGGGTCGCCGCGCCGGAGCACCCACAGGGCGACGGCGGCCAGGACCGCCCCGGCGGCCCACGGCAGCAGGGCGTCCGGCAGGAGGAGGGCGAGCAGGCCGAAGCGGTCGAGGTGCCCCTGCTCGTACCCCTCCTCCTTCAGGTAACCGGGCAGGTAGCCGAGCACGCCGGTGCCGGAGGCGGCGAGGTAGGGCAGGTAGGCCAGGGCGAACGCGCCGAGCGAGGCGCCCAGGAGCAGGGCGCTCTCGCGCGGGCGGCGGGCCAGTGCGCCCGGCAGGGCCAGTGCGGGGATCAGCTTGACCGCCACGGCCGCGCCGAGCAGCGCGCCGGCCCGCGTCGCCTTCCGCCGGGCCGCGTACCCGAGGCCCACGACCAGCAGCAGCGCCCCGAGGGTGTCCACGTGCGCGTCGTTGACCGACCACACCGCCACGCCGGGGCACCACCCCCACAGCGCGGCCCGCCGGCTGCCCCGTCCGATCACGAGCAGCGCCCCCGTGGTCGCCACCGCGAGCAGGGCGCCGGCGGCCTGCATCCCGCGCACCCCTCCCCCGAAGGGGTGCAGGGCGAGGAACCAGGCCTCCGCGACCGGCGGGTAGATGGTGTGCACGGCGGGCCGGTTGATGCGGGTGCAGTCACCGGCGGCGGTGCGCCGCTCGTCCCAGCCGTCGCAGGCGCCGCCGGCCGGCCACAGGTCGGAGGTGCGCAGCCGGGCCAGCGCCGGGTCGTCCGGGGTGTGCGCGTACGGGGAGGTGCCGGCGGCCTGGACGCGGCCGTCCCAGACGTAGCGGTAGGCGTCGTCGCTGGTGCGCGGCGGGGCGAGCAGGCCGACGGCGGCGACGGCGACGCTCCCGGCCAGGACCAGGGGCACGATCTGACGGCCGCCCACCCGGCGCAGCGCCAGCAGGGCGAGCGCGTACAGGGCGGCGTCGACGGCGTACCAGGCGTACAGCGGTGCGCGGTGGCCGAGCGTGCCGCCGCCGGTGACGGTGAGGGCGAGCGCGGCGGTCAGGGCGGCCAGCGCGAGCAGGCAGGGCAGCACGCGGGCGGGCCGGAGGCGGGTGAGCGGGAGGCGGGTGGGCACCCGCCCACCCTGCCACCGGGCGGCGGCGCGCGACCGCAGCGGCGTGGCGCCGTTCGGATTCCGTAAGCACGTCGTACCGCCGCGAAACCGGGGCCCGGCGGTTCTATGGACGGGTGACTCCGAACCTCCTTCCGCGATTCCGCTCGGCGCTGCACGAGCCGCGCACCGCCGTGGTGCTCGGCCGCTGGCTGGGCTCCGCGCTGCTGGTGTGCTTCCTGACCGGGCTGGTCAGCCACGCCCTCCAGGACCCGCCCGGCTGGCTGACGCCGTATCTGTTGAGCCGCCCGGTGAACGGCTACCGGGTGACCCAGGGGCTGCACGTGATCAGCGGCCTGGCGGCCGTCCCGTTGCTGGGGGCGAAGCTGTGGACGGTCTACCCGCAGTTGTTCGCGTGGCCGCCGGTGCGCGGCGCGGCGCACGCGCTGGAGCGGCTGGGGATCTTCGTGCTGGTCGCGGCGATGCTGCTGGAGCTGTTCACCGGGCTGTTCGACACCCTGCAGTGGTATCCGTGGCCGTTCCCGTTCCGCCAGACGCACTTCTGGCTGGCCTGGCTGGCCACCGGCGGCCTGTTCGTCCACCTCGCGGCCAAGGGCCCGGTGATCGCGCGGCACTGGCGCCGCCCGGCGGCCGGGCTGCCGCAGCGGCGGGCGTTCCTCGCCGCCGTGACGGCCGCGGTGGGTGTGGTCACGCTCACCACGGCCGGGCAGACCGTCCCCTTCCTGCGCCGGCTGGTCCTGCTGGCCCCGCGCCGCCCCGACCTGGGCCTGCAGGGGCTGCCGGTCAACCGGACCGCCGCGCAGGCCGGGACGGTCACCGTGCCGGCCGACTGGCGGCTCCGGGTGGACGGCCCGCAGCCGTACCGGCTCTCCCTCGCCGAGCTGAACCAACTCCCCCAGTACGACGTGCACTTGCCGATCTCCTGTGTGGAGGGGTGGAGCTTCTCGGCGCGCTGGACCGGGGTGCGGGTGGCCGATCTGCTGGTCCGGGCGGGGGCCCCGGCCGGCTCGGGCCTGCTGATCACCTCGCTGGAGGCGGACGGCCCGTACCGCGAGATGCGGATGCCCGCCGAGTACGCCGTCGACCCGCTCACCCTGCTCGCCCTGCGGATCAACGGCGAGGTGCTGACGGCGGACCACGGATTCCCGGCGCGGATCATCGCGCCCAACCGGCCGGGGGTGCTGCAGACCAAGTGGGTCGCGCGCCTGGAGGTGATCTGATGCCTCGGTGGCTGCGCGCGGTACTGCTGCTCGGCGGCCTCGCCCTGATCGGCTTCGGCCTGTCGGGCCTGCTCACCGACTCCTACATCACCGCCCCGCTCGACGTGCTGGTCTGGGCGGTGGGCGGGGTGCTGCTGCACGACGGGCTGTGGGTGCCGCTGCTCTGCCTGGTCGGCGCGCGACTGGCGCGCGACTGGGCGTTGCGCGGCTGGCTGGTCGTCGCGGCGGCGGTGAGCGCGATCGGGCTGCCGGCGGTGCTGCGGGACGGCGAGAACCACGGCAACTCCTCCCTCCTGCCGCTGCCGTACCTGCGCAACTGGCTGCTGGTGCTGGCCGCCACCGCCGGGCCGGTGCTGCTGTTCGCACTCGTCCGGTGGTGGCGGCGTCGCCCGCGGGTCAGACGCCCGGCAGACCCGTCGTGAGCCCGTCCAGCGCGTGCGAGCAGACGCAGTCCCGGACGGCGGGCAGGCTCTCCAGCGCCTTGAACAGCACCGTGCGCAGCCGGTCGACGTTTCCGGCGAAGACCTCCAGCACCTCGGCATGGGTGACGCCCTCGCCGCTCTCCACGCCCGCGTCGAGGTCGGTGACCAGCGCCAACGAGGTGTAGCAGAGGCCGAGTTCGCGGGCGAGGACGGCCTCCGGGTGACCGGTCATGCCGACCACCGACCAGCCGTTCGCGGTGAACCAGCGGGACTCGGCGCGGGTGGAGAAGCGCGGGCCCTCGATCACCACCAGGGTGCCGCCGTCCACCGGCTCCCAGGCCGCGTCCCGGGCGGCGTCCAGGGCGGCGCGCCGCCCGTCCGGGCAGTACGGGTCGGCCATCGAGACGTGCACCACCTCGGGCACCGCCCCGCCGGGCAGCGGCAGGCCGTCGTAGTAGGTCTGCACCCGGCCGGAGGTGCGGTCGACGAACTGGTCGGGCACCAGCAGCGTGCCGGGCCCGTACTCCGGGCGCAGCCCGCCGACGGCGCACGGTGCGAGCACCTGGCGCACGCCCAGGGAGTGCAGCGCCCACAGGTTGGCCCGGTAGTCGATCCGGTGCGGCGGCAGGCCGTGGCCGCGCCCGTGCCGGGGGAGGAAGGCGACCCGGCGGCCGGCCACCTCGCCCAGGAACAGCGCGTCGCTGGGCGGCCCGTACGGCGTGTCGACGCGCAGTTCGCTCACGTCGTCGAGCAGCGCGTAGAGCCCTGAGCCGCCGATCACGCCCAGTTCGGCGCGCGGAGCACCGGTTCCCTGATCGATCGTCATCGTTCGTACCCTTCCTCGGGGAGGCGTCCCGGCCACTCTAGGGTCCACGCGGCGGCACCGGTCCTTACGGTTCCGGGACGGCGGGCGGGGCCGGATGGCCGCGGGCCGACGGGGTGGTCCGGGGCGGCCGAGCGGGTGACCTGCCGGACGTGTCGGAGGCGACGCGCCCCACCCGGCGTGCGTCGGTGGGTGTGCGCCGCCTCCGGGCGGTGCACGCCCTGTTCCCGAAGCTGAGAGCCGCCGATGCCTCCCACCGTTCGTCTTCGCCGCCTCGTCCCCGCCGCCCTGTGCGTGCTCGCCGTGGCCCTCACCGCTCCCGCGGCCCAGGCCGCTCCCCCGGGCCGCGGCCCGGGCACCGACCCCGGCCGGGGGTACGACGGAGGGAGGTACGACTGGGAGAGCGTGGCGGCCTGCGAGAGCAGCGGCAACTGGCACGTCAACAGCGGCAACGGCTACTTCGGCGGCCTCCAGTTCGACACCCCCACCTGGCGCGACAACGGCGGCCTCGCCTACGCACCGCGCGCCGACCTCGCCAGCCGCGAGGAGCAGATCGCGGTGGCCCAGCACCTCGCCGGGCGGCGCGGCCTCTCCCCCTGGCCCGCCTGCGGCGCCCGCGCCACCCGCGGCCACGACCGCGAGCGCGACGCCGCCCTTCCCCCGCCGCCCGCACCCGCACCCGCACCCGCGCCTGCCGCTGACGGCGCCGGCGACGGCGCCGAGGCCGGCGACGGCGGGTGGACGGTCCGCGAGGGCGACACCCTGGGCGACATCGCCGAAACCCTGCGCGTGCCCGGCGGCTGGCCGGCCCTCTACGCGCTCAACCGCGCCGCCGTCGGCGACGACCCCGACCTCATCCAGCCGGGCACCGCGCTGCGCCTGCCGTCCTGAACCCGGCTCCCGCACAGCAGTGGGGGCGGGGGGGGGGGGGGGGGAAGGAGGGGGGGGGGGGGGGGGGGGGGGGGGGGGGGGGGGGGGGGGGGGGGGGGGGACCGTTCTCCCCCCCCCCCCCCCCCCCCCCCCCCCCCCCCCCCCCCCCCCCCCCCCCCCCCCCCCCCCCACCCCCCCCCCCCCCCCGACGACGTCGTGCGGCGGAGCGTCAGCCGACGTGGACGCGCGGGCGGCGGCTGCGGTCGGGTTCGGCCTCGCGCAGCACCTCGCGGGTGACCGGGGCCACCTCGCCCTGGCCGAACAGGAAGAACCGCAGGAACTGGGCGAAGGGGTTGCCCTCGGTCCACTCGAAGTAGAGGTGCGGCTGCTGCCCGGTGCGGTCCCGGATGGTGAGGGCCAGCGCGGCGATCGCGTTCGGGATGCTGGAGCTCTCCAGTGTCAGCACCCGGTAGCGGCCGTGCAGCACCTCGCCGCGCACGGTCAGCTCGGTCTCGAAGTCGGAGGCGTCCCGGACGGTCACCTCGACGAAGACCAGGTCGTCCTCACCGGGGATGTCGTTGTCGGCGCGGATCTGGCGGATCTTGTCGCGGTACTCGGCGACGTCGCGGCGGGTCGGCTCGTTGGCGATCAGCCGCAGCGGGCGGTGCGCGTAGTCCCTGACGAAACGTTCCGCCACGTCGTCCAGTACCACGTCGGTGACGCGCAACTCGAAGGCGCGGCGCAGCCGGGAGAGCAGCGAGACCAGGATGATGCCGGCGATGAAGCAGGCGCCGATCTTCAGACCGTCCGGCCGCTCCAGGCAGTTCAGCACGGTGGTGTACAGGAAGATCGCCGCGATGATCGCGAAGGCGGTGGTCCAGCCCCGCTGCTTCGCCTTGTACGCGGCGATGGTGACGGCGATGGCCGCCGAACTGATCAGC
Organism: Kitasatospora sp. NPDC043950; assembly: GCF_056435345.1. NCBI lineage: Bacteria > Bacillati > Actinomycetota > Actinomycetes > Kitasatosporales > Streptomycetaceae > Kitasatospora > Kitasatospora sp. NPDC043950. The sequence continues at coordinate 82,589 of NZ_JBWKER010000018.1, read as the reverse complement.
ACCAGCACGCCGGTCGCGTACGCGCCGCCCTGGGCGTCCACGTCGGCGTCGAACAGCCAGGTGACCAGGAAGCCGATCAGGGTCAGCACGATCACCATCGGCCGCACCGCACGCGCCCAGTGCGGGGCCATGCCGTAGCGGGGCAGGTAACGCGGCAGCAGGTTGAGCATGCCCGCCATGGCGGAGGCGCCGGCGAACCAGAGGATGGCGATGGTGGACAGGTCGTAGACGCTGCCGAAGGTGCCGCCCAGGTACTCGTGGGCCAGGTAGGCGAGGGCGCGGCCGTTCGCGTCGCCGCCGGGCTTGAACTGGTCGGCCGGGATCAGCAGGGTGGTGATGAAGCTGGTGGTGATCAGGAAGCAGCTCATGATCACGGCGGCCGTGGTGAGCAGCTTGCGGGTGCCGCGGATCCGGCCGGTGGGCTTCTCCTCGGTGTCGTCCGGGTCGCCCTCGATGTGCGGCATCACGGCGACGCCGGTCTCGAAGCCGGACAGGCCGAGCGCCAGCTTCGGGAAGACCACCAGCGCCACGCCCACCATGATCACCGGGTTGCCGTGCTGGGCGGTCAGCGCACTGGTCCAGTCCGTGACCACGTGCGGCGCCTCGATGATCTTCCAGATGCCGACGGCCACCACGACCACGTTCAGCGCCAGGTAGACCCCGACCAGGGCCACCGCCAGGCCGATCGCCTCGCTGAAGCCCTTCAGGAACACCGCGCCGAGCAGCGCGACCAGGATCAGCGTGATCAGCACCTGCTTGCCGCCGAGGACGCTGGTCAGGTGCGGGTTCTCCACCAGGTGCGCGCTCGCGTCGGCGGCCGACAGGGTGATCGTGATGAGGAAGTCCGTCGCCGCGAAACCGAGCAGCGCCAGGACGAACAGTTTGCCCTTCCAGAACGACAACAGCCGCTCCAGCATGGCGATCGAGCCCTCACCCCGCGGGCTCTCCTGCGCGACCCGCCGGTAGACCGGCAGCGCGCCCAGCAGGGTGACGACCACCAGCACGATCGTCGCGATCGGCGACAGCACGCCCGCCGCCAGGGCGGCGATGCCCGGCTGGTAGCCGAGCGTGGAGAAGTAGTCCAGGCCGGTCAGGCACATCACCCGCCACCAGCGCCGGCCCTTGTGCGCGCCGGAGTCCCCCGCCTGCGCGCCGCCCTGCGAACCGTCCTGACCGGCCTGCCCGGTGGCCGGCTTGTCCGCCGACACGCCCTCCAGCAGCCAGCCCCGCAACCGTATTCGCGCCGACGACGGTTCCGCCGTCGCCGCCTCCGTCGAACCCGACGAAACCACCTTGCACCTCTTGTTAAAGACCCCGTAAAAGCGCCGTCGGGCGACGGCAGTGCGACAGGCTATGCGACCGGCGTTAAGGACGCGTCATCGCCCCGCGTTAAGAAAGCGTCATTGCTCCGCAGGTCGCGGCGGGTGGTGCGGCCGGTGACAGTGCGCCCGCGACGGGGCTCCGACCGGCGGGGGGGGGGGGGGGGGGGGGGGGGGGGGGGGGGGGGGGGGGCGACGGGGGGGGGGGGGGGGGGGGGGGGGGGGAAAAGGAGCACAAACCCCCCCCCCGCACCAAAGGAGTAGGGGGGCAGGGGTGTTGTGGGGTTTTAGACCTTGTTGCGAGGTGGGC
>NZ_JBWKER010000018.1:75247-80950 GCF_056435345.1 Kitasatospora sp. NPDC043950 | reverse complement strand
GCGGTGGATACCACACCCCCGACGCTTCCCCCCCCCCCCCCCCCCCCCCGGTCTCCCCCCCCCCCCCCCCCCCCCCCCCCCCCCCCCCCCCCGCGAAGGTCAGGCCCGGTAACCGAGGACGGTCATCATGCCCGTCTCCGCGTGGTAGACGTTGTGGCAGTGCACCATCCACAGGCCCGGATTGTCGGCGTCGAAGTCGACGGCGAGCGTCGCGCCCGGCAGCACGATCGCGGTGTCCTTGCGGGGCCCGTCACCGGGCAGCGCGAAGGTATGGCCGTGCAGGTGGACGGGGTGCCACATGCTCGTGGTGTTGCGGAACTCCAGCCGCACCCGCTCCCCCGCCGCCACCGGGTAACGCTGCGCCGGGTCGTACCGGCGGCCGTTGAACGCCCAGTCGGCCTTCGCCATGCCGCCGGTGAGCTCCAGCCGCACCGTCCGGTCCGGCGCCCTGGCGGGCAGTCGCACGCTCGGGTCGGCCTTGAGCTGTGCCGCGCCGAGCAGCCTGCCGTCCAGCTCCGCCGGGCGCACCGAGGCGTCCGGCGCGGCGCCGCCGCCGGTGCGCAGCAGGGCGAGTGCGGCGGCGTTCTTGCCCTCGGCGAGCGCGGTCAGCGGGAAAACGCCGTCCTGGACGGTCACCAGCACGTCGTAGCGCTCGCCCATGCCGAGCAGCAGCGCCTGGGTGGTGGCCGGCTCGACCGGGAAGCCGTCGGTGTGGGTGACGGTCAACTCGTGGCCGCCCAGCGCGACCCGGTAGGCGGTGTCGCCGCCCGCGTTGATCAGCCGGATCCGGACCCGGTCGCCGGGCTTGGCGGTGAAGGTCTCGGGCGCGCCGGCGAGCCGGCCGTTGACCAGGTGGAACGGGTGGCCGACGTCGCCCGCGTCGCCGCCGAGCAGCGCGCTGCGGGCACCCATCAGCATCCGGGACGGGCCGGCGGCGGGCGGGGCGGTGCTCGGGGCGCCGGTTGGAGTGCCGCCCATGGCTGCCATGTCGTGGCCGCCCATCGCCGGGTGGTCCATCCCCGCGCGGTCCATCCCGCCCATGCCCCGGGCGAGTTCGGCGAGCACGGCGTCCGGGGTGCTGCCGTCGACCCCGTCCACCCAGTCGTCCAGGACGACGACCCACTCCTGGTCGTAGCGCAGCGGCTCCCTCGGGTCCTCGACGATCAGCGGCGCGTACAGGCCGCGGTCCTGCTGGACGCCGGAGTGCGGGTGGAACCAGTACGTCCCCGGGTGGGCGAGCGCGAAGCGGTACTCGAAGCCGGCGCCCGCCCGCACCGCGTCCTGGGTGAGCCCGGGTACGCCGTCCATGTCGTTGCGCAGCGCGAGGCCGTGCCAGTGCAACGAGGTGGGCTGCGGAAGGTGGTTGGCGAGACTGACGGCGAGCGTCTCGCCGACCGTGGCGCGCACCGCCCGGCCGGGCAGGCGGTCGCCGTACGCCCAGCTGCGGACGGTGCGTCCGCCCAGGTCGAGCGTCGTCTCGGTGGCGGTGAGCGCGACCTTGCGCTCCGGCCCGGGCCCGCGCCGCGCCTCGGCGGCGGCGACCTCGGGGCCGCCGGGGGCAACGAAGCCGCCCGGGGTGGTGGGGGCGGCGCCCCCATGGTCCATGCCCTTCATCGGATCGGCGGAACAGGCGGCGAGCAGACCGGTGCCGGCGGCGGCGAGCGCCGCGCCGAGCACGGTACGACGGGTGGGTGTGCGCATGACGGAGTGCACCTCGTGCGGTGGGTGTGGGTGAGCAGGACGTCGCGACGGCCGTCCCGCCCGCGCCGGAGCGCGGACCCGGGGCGGCCGGCGTACGCCTACTGACGCAGCACCGACAACCGGGCGAGGAGGATCCGCCCGCCTCCGGGCGGCGGCAACGCGCGAACGGCCCGCAGCAGCCGGGCCCTCACCTCGGCGGCGGCGTCACCGCCGTGCCGCAGCAGGGGGCCGGCGGCGAGGAGCAGCAACGTCCAGCCGGCGAGCACGGCCAGACACACCGTCATCGGATCCATGCCGTCGGCCGCCGCGGTGTGCACCGTCTCCCCGGCGCCCGCCGGGTGACCGGCGCTCACGGCGTGCCGCGTCGGCCCGTGGTCCGTCCCGTGCCCGCCGGCGGCCGGATGGCCGAGCGTGTGCATCGTCACGATGCCGAGCAGGAGCGCCGCGAGGAGCAGCAGGCGCAGGGCCCGGGGGACGGTCGGACGCGGCTCCGCCATCGTCCACCTCCCGACCGACCTCGCCACCAGTTACCCCCGCAGGGTATCCCGAGCCGCGCCCACCGGCCGAGCCGGGGCGGGTCGCCCGGCCCATGCCCTCCCCACCGCCGGAAGATCGATCCGTTAGCATCCGTCAGCAGTTTGTCGACACGGACCCGGGCGGCGCGCCGGCCCGGGAGCTCATCAGCGGGGGAAAGACATGGCAGATCCTGATCTGGCCTTGGAGTTCAAGGTCAACCCAGCCGAACTGGACGGCTGCGGACAGAGCGCTCAGCACATCGGCGGTCTCATACCGGGCGAGACCTCGAAGATCACCGATCCGTGCAACCAGGCCGCCGGGGGCCTGAAGGGCTGGCTCACCGCCGCCGCCATCCAGAACTGCGGCACGAACTGGAAGACGCTGCTGGACAAGCTCGGCGGCGACATGGGCGACGTCGGCACCAAGCTCGCCACGTCGGCCGCCTACTACCGCCAGGTCGAGAAGGACATCCACGGGAGCATGCGGAACCCGGCCGCACCGGTCCCCGACGAACCGGACCCCTTCAGCACGACCTTCGTCCCGGGCCCCGTGAAGCCCGCTGGCGCGAAGGCGGCCGAGTAGGCGATGGACATCAAGACCCTCCACGACGCCGACCTCATCAACCTCACCACCGCGAAGACCGCCTTCGACACCCTGGCCACCGCCTTCGGCCAGCACGTGGAGAACTGGCAGCACGAGGTCGTCGACCGGCTGAACCACTCGCAGTGGACCGGGAACGCCGCCGGTCACGCCCAGGCCCGGATCCAGCTCCTGGAGAACGAACTCCAGGCCGCCCAACAGGAGATCGGCCTCGTCAGCAGGGCCTTGCACGACGCGGCCGAGGGCTTCGCCGCCGCCCAGGCGCACCTGATCAACGCCCTCGACGACGCCAAGACCCACAAGCTGACCGTCGCCGCCGACGGCGGGATCACCTGGGACAACGACCCCGGATCCGCCGCCTTCGCCGGCACCGACGCCGAGTCGCAGGCCCAGCAGATCAGCAGCCGGATCACGGCCGCGCTCACCGAAGCCGCCCACGCGGACCAGACGATCAGCGCCCGGCTCGCCCACCTGGCCGGCAACGCGAGCGACGGCACCGGGCTCGACGCCGCCACGGCGAAGACCGACCTGGCCGCCGCGAACGCGCTCGAACAGGTCCCCGCCGCCGGCACCGACCCGAACAGCGTCAAGGGCTGGTGGAACGGCCTGACCGACGAGCAGCAGCACCGGATGATCCTCAACCACCCCGATCAGGTCGGCGCCCTCGACGGCGTCCCCGCGCTCGCCCGGGACCAGGCCAACCGGATCAACCTCCAGCGCGGCAAACAGGACCTCCAACACCAGCTCGACAGCCTCGGCCCGGAGCCGAAGCACTACCTGTCCGTCGCCGAGACCAACGGCGGGCCCGTCCAGAACCCCGACTACACGGAGTGGAAGCAGAAGCGCGACGACCTCGAAGACAAGCTGAAGGGCGTGACGGCCATCGAGAACCGGCTGAACACCCCGGTCAACGCCGAACACCCGCCCACCTTCCTGCTGGGCTTCGACACCAACGGCAAGGGCCACGCGATCATCGCGGCCAACAACCCCGACACCGCCGACAACGTCTCCACGTACGTACCCGGCACCGGCGCCCGGCTCGGCAGCATCGGCAGTGACATCAACCGCTCCGATCTGATGGTCCAGTCGGCCAACACCGCCGACAAGAACTCGAAGACCACCTCGTCGATCACCTGGGTCGGCTACGACGCGCCGCAGACGATCATCCCCGAGGCCGCGGACGACAAGTACGCGAAGAACGCGGAGGACAAGCTGCACACCTTCGAGACGGGACTCCACGCCACGCACGAGGGGAAGCTGTCGAACAACACCATCCTCGCCCACAGCTACGGCACCACGACCGTGGGCTACGCCATGCGCGACAAGGGCCTTCCCGTCGACAACGTCGTCCTCATCGCCAGCCCCGGCTGCGGCGTCGAAAACGCCAAGGACCTGAACATCGACCCGTCCCGCGTGTACGTGGCGCAGAGCCCGGCCGACGCGATCGGCTGGGCCGCCGCCACCGACCCCGGCGGGATGACGGACAACATCGTCGACAACGTCGCCGGCTCGTGGGGCCTGGGCGACGGTGACCACCACCTGATCCACGGCCGACAGACCACCGTCCCCCAGTTCGGCGCGCAGATCCTGCCCACCGACCCCAAGGCGGGGCACTCGGACTACTGGAACGAGAATTCGCCCACCCTGACCTCCATGGGGGAGATCATCGCCGGAAAGCGGGCCTCATGAGCACCACCGAGCACACCCCGCTGATCAAACGGGTCACCGCCACCGCCGTACTGGCGGTCGCCGTACTGGCCCTGAACGCCTGCGGCGTGCAGACCTTGAACGAGCGGTCGAAGTCCACGATCACACTCGACCAGGCCAAGAAGCAGATCGACACCTATCTCGCCGACACCCTGGCCAAGCTGCCGGTCAAGCCGACGGCGAGCTCGGGCGATTTCTTCGACATGGAATGCGACGCCAACGACATCGGCCCGCACGGCAGGAAGCAGACCCATCGGGGATACGACTTCGAGGATCTCCCCCTGTCCGGCAGGACGGAGGTCGCGGACGCCTTCCGCGTCTACCTGACGGGACAAGGCTTTCAGCCGGTCGAGGACCCGCCCGGCTTCCATCCCGGCTGGGTGAAGCTGAAGAACCCCAAGGACAACTTCCTCGCCGTCCTGGACGGCGCCACGGACTCGAGCCGCCTTCTCAAGCTGACCGTCAGCTCCCCCTGCGTCTGGCCCGACGGCACCCCGCCGGCCTGATCCGAGCCGCCACACCGGGGCCGCACCCTCCGGAGGGTGCGGCCCCGGCACGTCCGCCCGCGCCGACCCCGGAACAAACCCCGAGGAACGTCCCCTAAGGGCGTAGACGCGCCCGGGGGCGGGCATGGCTGGATCGTGGAACCCCGAGCAGCAGCCGTGAGAAGGTGTCGGCCATGAAGGTGATCGAGTTCGTCCTCAATGTCATTTGGCTGATCTTCTGCGGTATCTGGATGGCTATTGCCTATACCGTCGCCGGAATCATCTGCTGCGTGCTGATCGTGACCATCCCGTTCGGCGTCGCGTCCTTCCGGATCGCCGGGTTCATCCTCTGGCCGTTCGGGCGGACGACCGTGGAGAAGCCGGGTGCCGGGGCGGCGTCCTGCGTCGGGAACGTCATCTGGCTGATCTTCGCGGGCTGGTGGCTGGCGATCGCGCACCTGGTGACCAGCATCCCGCTGTTCCTGTCGATCATCGGCATCCCGTTCGGCTGGGCGAACCTCAAGATGATCCCGATCTCCCTCATGCCGCTCGGCCGCGAGGTCGTCCCCACCGACCAGGCCTGGGGCGCCCGGTAACCGCAGGAGAAGCAGCCGCAGGACGAACGGCCCCGGGGGGGGGGGGGGGGAGGAGGAATACAGGCGGGGCTGGCTTGTGGGGGGGGTGTGGGGGTGAT
>NZ_JBWKER010000018.1:37570-75237 GCF_056435345.1 Kitasatospora sp. NPDC043950 | reverse complement strand
CCCACAAAAAGGGGCCGGAAGAGCCCGCAAAACGAGAAAAAAAAAAACCAAAACCCCCCCCCCCCCCCCCCAACCCACCCCCCCCCCCCCCGGGGCCGTTCGGCGTGTGCGGGCGGGCTCGGACCGGGCGGCGGTGGGGCGGCGGCCCGTCGACCGGTTGCGGGTCGGGTCAGAGGCCGAGCAGGCGCACGGCCTCCGCGCGCATCTCGACCTTGCGGACCTTCCCGGTGACGGTCATCGGGAACTCCTCGACCACGTGCACGTACCGCGGGATCTTGACGTGGGCGAGCCGGCCGGCGCAGTAGGTGCGGACGGTGTCGGCGGTGAGCGGCTCGGCGCCCGCGCGCATGCGGATCCACGCCATCAGCTCCTCGCCGTACCTGGCGTCGGGCACGCCGACGACCTGGACGTCGAGGACGTCGGGGTGGGTGTACAGGAACTCCTCGATCTCGCGCGGGTACAGGTTCTCGCCGCCGCGGATCACCATGTCCTTGATCCGGCCGGTGATGGCGAGGTAGCCGTCCTGGTCCATGACGGCGAGGTCGCCGGTGTGCATCCAGCGGGCGGCGTCGACGGCCTCGGCGGTGCGCTCGGGCTCGCCCCAGTAGCCGAGCATGACGGAGTAGCCGCGGGTGCAGAGTTCACCGGGCTCGCCGCGCGGGACGGTCCGGCCGGTGGCCGGGTCGACGACCTTGACCTCCAGGTGCGGGCCGACCCGGCCGACGGTGGAGACCCGGCGGTCGACCGTGTCGTCGGCGCGGGTCTGGGTGGAGACGGGCGAGGTCTCGGTCATGCCGTAGCAGATGGCGACCTCGGCCATGCCCATCCGGCCGATGACGTCCTTCATCACCTCGGCCGGGCAGGGGGAGCCCGCCATGATGCCGGTGCGCAGGCTGGTGAGGTCGTGGCGCGCGAAGTCCGGGTCGGCGAGTTCGGCGATGAACATGGTGGGCACCCCGTACAGCGAGGTGCAGCGCTCGGCGGCGACGGCGGCCAGGGTGGCGCCCGGGTCGAAGGAGGGTGCGGGGATCACCGTGCAGGCGCCGTGGGAGATGGCCGCGAGGTTCGCCATCACCATGCCGAAGCAGTGGTAGAACGGCACCGGGACGCAGATCCGGTCCTGCTCGGTGTAGTTGAGCAGTTCGCCGACGAAGTAGCCGTTGTTGAGGATGTTGTGGTGCGACAGGGTCGCGCCCTTGGGGGAGCCGGTGGTCCCGGAGGTGTACTGGATGTTGATCGGGTCGTCCGGCGCCAACTCCCGCTGCCGCTGCGCGAGAAGGCCGGGGTCGGCGCGGCGCCCGGCGGCGAGCAGGGCGTCCCAGTCGGGGCCGCCGATCAGCACCCTGCTCTCCAACTCGGGGCACCGGGGCCGCACTTCCTCGATCATTCCGGCGTAGTCGGAGGCCTTGAAGCGCTCGGCCGCGACCAGCAGGCGGATCCCGGCCTGGTTCAGCACGTACGCCAACTCGTGCGAGCGGTACGCCGGGTTGATGGTGACCAGGATCTCGCCGAGCTTGGCGGTGGCGTACTGGGTGAGCGTCCACTCGGCGCAGTTGGGCGCCCAGATGCCGACCCGGTCGCCCTTGGCGATGCCGAGGTCGAGCAGGCCCAGGGCCAACGCGTCGACGTCGGCGGCGAGTTCGGCGTACGTCCAGCGGCGGGCGGTGGCCCGGTCGATCAGGGCGTCCCGTTCGGGGAAGGCGCGCACCGCGCGGTCGAGGTTCTCCCCGATGGTGTCGCCGAGCAGCGGCACGTCCGAGGTGCCGGAGGCGTAGCTGCGCGGGGTCGGCGTAGTCGGCACGTTCTGGCTCCTGGGTGGGCGCGTGCGGGTCGGACCCCATGGTCTCCACCGCGTGCCCCGCGCCGCCACCCCCGAACGGGGGTGCGGACACGATGCTGGGGCCGTCCGTCGGGTGCGACGGACGGCCCCAGCAGTCGGGTCAGGCGTTGACGCAGGTGTTGCCGAAGGCCGGGTTGAGGATGCTGATGATGCCGATCGAGTTGCCGCAGACGTTGGCCTCGAGGTTGATCGGGATCTGGATCTGGTTGCCGGAGAGCACACCGGGGGAACCGAACGCGACACCGTTCGCGGTGGCGTCGCCCGCGGCGGCGGTGCCGGCACCGGCCAGGACGGCCACGGCGGCGAGTGCGGTGGCGGCGAGGGTGGTACGAATACGCATTGCGTCACTCCTTGTGAGGGCAGCGAACATCCATGTGACGAACACACTCGCACCGATCGAACTCGATGGCAGGCCGGGAACGGCCGAATTGGTCACTCAGAGGGCGTGTCGTCCTCCCGCTCCCCCGGCTCCGGCCCCGCGGACCCGGACGCGCTCACCCATTCCAGCAGGTCCCGGGCCGGTTCGAGCCCCGGTTCGGCCGCCACCGCGCGGTGCAGCAGTCCGAGCGCGAACGCCCCGTCGCCGGCCGCCAGCGCCGCCAGCGCCCGGTTGTAGTCGATCCGAGCGGCGTAACGCAGCCGGAACAGCACGCCGAGATCCTCCCGGCAGGACGGACAGCGCAGGCCCTGCGGGTCCGCCGGGACGGCGCACTGCGGGCAGAGCACCTCGATCGGCGGAACGTCGGCAGCCCGCCCGCCGATCGGGTGCACGTCGGCCGGGGACAGCTCGGACCGGTACACCTCGGACGGAGGTACCTCGGACGGAGTCACGTTGGAGTTCATCGCGGACCGGCCTCCTCCGGGCGGACCGGGCCGAGCGACTCCGCGAGCGGCTCGCTGCCCAGCTCCCGCTGCGCCTGCGCGTACAGCGCCAGCAGCGCCGAGCTGTGCTGGTTGGCGGCCTCCATGTTGGCCGACTCCACCGCCTCGTCCAGCCCGCGCAGCTCGGCCATGATCCGCTGGGCCAGCGCCGGCGAGACCATGTTCTGGTTGACGTAGACGTTGCACATGGTGAGCATCCGGAAGGTGTGCCCGAGCGAGTCGCACAGCTCGTCGGCCCGCTGGGCGGCGCGCATGGCGCCCTCCCAGTCGGCCGCCTCGCGGCGCAGCCGCAGGTCGGCGGCCACCGACCGCAGCCGGTCGAGGTCGCTCGGGTCGAGGTGCTTCTCGCAGTAGTGGATGAACAGGCTGAGGTACGCCTCCGAGCCGCGCACCCAGCGCTGGGCCTTCAGCTGGCGCTGGGCCCGCTCCAGCGCCTCGTCCACCGACTGGCCGCGGGTCTGGCCGGCGGCCAGGTCGTCCAGGCTGTCCATGAGGCGCTGCGCCTCGCGCATCTCGGCCTCGGTGAGCTCGCCGCCCCAGCGGTCGGTGAAGGTCTCGATCTGCCGCTGCTGCTCCTCGACCTGGACCTTGAGCTCGGGGTCCAGGGTGACGCGCTCCAGCTTGACGGTCTTCTCGCCGCCGCCCTGGATCCGCACCGACAGGGTGATGGTGCGGTCCCGGTCGAGACCGAAGGACACCTCCACCGGGGTGCGGCCGCCGAGCCCGGCGGGCAGCCGCAGGGTCAGGTGGCCGATCAGCTCGTTCTGCTGGGCGATCTCGTGCTCGCCCTCGTAGACCGCGATCTCCAGCCGCTGGCGGCCGCTGCCGGAGACCACGAACTCGCGGCTGACCGGCGAACTGGTCGGGTAGCTGGTGTTCTTGGGGATGATGACGGCCAGTCGGCCGTCGTTGAGCTCGATGCCGAGGTTCTTCGGGGTGATGTCGAACGGGTTGGTGACCTGCATCAGCTCGCCGCAGCCCTGGCAGGCCTCGCTGCCGGGCGGGTTGACCACGCCGCAGGCCGCGCAGCGCAGGCCGACGTCCTCGGCGGCGGTCGAGGCGACCCTGGTCTGCCCGGGTGCGGCGGAGTTGAGTGCCTCGCCGCACAGTTCGCAGGCGGTGACGCCGGGGGCGGCGGGTGTGCCGCAGCGCGGGCAGTTGTCGCTGCGTACGGCGGTGGCCGCCTGGGACTGCGCCGGGATGGCCGCGCCGGCGGCCGAACCGCCCAGCTCCTGGCCGCACTTGGGGCAGGCTCCGGCCTCGGCGTCGACCGGGAGGTGGCAGCCGGTGCAGGAGACCCGGGGCCCGCCGAGCAGCGTGGTGGCGCAGTTGGCGCAGTTGGAGGCGGAGAGGTCGCCGGGGGCCCGGCACTCGGGGCACTCCACCTCGCCGACCAGCGCGGACTGCACGGCCGCGCCGAGCGCCACGCACTGCATCGGGTTGACGCCGCGCCGGATCCGACGCGGCCCGAAGACCTCGCCGAGCCGCCGGGCCACCAGCGGGATCGCGGTGGAGCCGCCGACCAGCACCACCTCGTCGATGTCCCCGACGGTGAGGTTGGCCTGCATGATGGCCTTGTGGGTCAGCTCGATGGTGCGTTCGATCTGGGCCTCGATCAGCTCCTCGAAGCGGGCCCGCTCGAACTCCGTCTCCAGCACCAGCTGGCCGGCGCCGAGGCCGGGCAGGATCACCTCGGAGGCCTCCTGGTGGGAGAGCTCGATCTTGATGGTCTCGGCCGTGGAGGCGATCTTGGGGCGGTCCCGCAGGTCGGGCTGGTAGTCCGCGCCGTACTCCTCGCGGATGTCCTCCAGCAGTGCGGTGGTGATGGCCCGGTCGAAGTCGTCGCCGCCGAGCAGGTTGTCGCCCTCGATGCCGAGCACCGAGACCGAGCCGGGGACCAGCAGCAGGATGGAGATGTCGAAGGTGCCGCCGCCGAGGTCGTAGACCAGGACGGTCCGGCCCTCGTCGCCGGCCTCGGAGGTGATCCCGTAGGCGAGCGCGGCGGCGGTCGGCTCGTTGATGATCCGCAGCACGTGCAGGCCGGCCATCCGGCCCGCCTCCTGGGTGGCGGCGACCTGCCGTTCGCCGAAGTACGCGGGGACGGTGATGACGGCCCGGTGGAAGGGCTCGCCGAAGCGCTGCTCGGCGTCCTCCTTGAGGCGGTGCAGGATGATCGCGGAGATCTCGATCGGGGTGTAGGAGCGGCCGTTGAACCAGACGTTGACGTCGCCGTCGGTGCCTGCCGTGACCTTGTAGTCGACCTCCTTGAGGGCGGCCTGGACCTGCGGGTCCTTGAACTTGCGGCCCATGAAGCGCTTGACCGAGCGGATCACGTTGGCGCCGTCGATGGCGACCCGGCTGCGCGCCGTGGAGCCGACCAGCAGTTCGCCCTTGCGGCCGCTGCCGACCACGGAGGGCGTGGCCTCCTGGTTCTGCCGGTTGAAGATGATCTCCGGCTCGCCCCGGCGCAGGTGGGCCACCACCGAGTTGGTGGTGCCCAGGTCGATGCCGAGTGTGCGGTACATGTCGTTCCCCTCTTGCCCCTCGTGGTCCTGGCTACTTCTTCCGCTTGCGCCGGCCGCCCGCGGCCGTTCCCTTCCGGCGGGCCCGGGGCGGGGCCGCCGTGGCCCGGGCGGCGGGGTTCACCGGCGCGACGGCGGGTTCGGTGCCGCCGTCCTCCAGCTCGGTGTCCGCAGGTTCGGGATCCGCCGGTGCGGGATCCTCGGTGGGCCCGGCCTCCTCGGCCTCGGCCTGCTCCGGTGCGGGCTCCAGGGCCCGCTCGACGTCCTCCGCGAGGACCGGCTCCCCCACCGGGGCGGGCTCGGGCACCGCGGCGACGACGACCTGGGCGCGGCGCAGCACCTCCTCCTCCCAGAAGAACCCGGTGACCACCGTCCGGACGACCGTCTCCGGCGCCACTCCGGGACGCGGCTCGGTGCCGACGATCTCGGTCAGCGCCGGGTCCGCCGCCAGCCCCTCCAGCCGCATCGGGCGCACCCCGGCCTTGGCGAGGCGGCCGAGCAGCCGCCGGCGGGTGGCCTCGATCCCGGTGCCGCGCCCGAGCAGCACCAGCTCCCGGTCCAGGCCGAGCGCGGCGAGGGCGTCGTCCACCTCGACCAGGATGCCCAGCAGGTCCCGCTGGGTGGCCCGGGCGGTCTGCGCCTCCTCGGCCCGCAGGCGCTGCAGGAGGGAGGCCCGGTACAGCAGTTGGCTGAACGCCTGGTCGAGGTCGACCTCCAGGGCGCGCTGCGGGACGTCCAGCGGCCGGTGGCCGGCGGGCGCGGGAGCGGTCGGCGTGTCGGTCATTCGGGTACCTCGATCTGCGGCAGCACGGACAGGTCGGCCGCGTAGCGGGCGGGGACGGGCGGTTCGGGGTCGGCGCCGCCGGGGGCGGGTTCGGCGAAGTCGGCCGCCGCCTCGGCCCGGTGCAGCACCAGGAGGGCGGCGGCGGGCGGCAGCGGCGGGCGTTCGACGACCAGCAGCGGTTCGGCGAGGGCGGGCGCCAACAGTTCGGCGGCCTGGTCGACCGGCTCCGGCGGCAGGGGCCGCTGGAGGTCCAGCTCCAGCCGCCGGTCGGGGTTGCGCAGCAGGGCGGCGGCGTCCTGGATCTGCTGGCGACTGTAGCGGCCGGCCTTCATCGCCGGGCCGACGGCGAGGTTGATCTCGCGCACGCCGGCCGTGAGCGCAACGCCCAGGACCTCGTACGGCGACGGTTCGTGCAGTGGCATGGCGGGCGGCTTCTCTCCTCACGGCTGACGGGGACTCATGGATCGGTTGCGGCTCAGGGATTGGCTGCGACTGCGGATCAGGAACGGGTGCATGGGCTACGACGACGACGGCGGCGCCGCGGTTGCCGTCAGCGCAGCGCGCCGATCCTCCGTTGCAGGGCGCGCAGGTCGCGGTCGTCCGGGTTGTACTCGACGGCCTTGCCGATCAGCGAGCGGGCCTCCCGGAACTGGCGCAGGTTGGCCCGGCTGACGGCGTAGGAGCTGTAGACGACGCTGAGTTCGACGTGCAGCTTGGCGACGTCCTCCGGGGTGCGGGAGAGCGCGAGCGCCTCCTCCAGCAGCCGGATCGCGTCGCGGTAGCGGTGGGCCTCGTAGTGGCCGATGGCCTCGCCGCGCCAGACGCTGACCATCAGGCGGCGGATCTCGTCCGAGTCGTCGTAGGACCGGGCCTTCTGGAGCATGGCGGCCTGGGTGGTGAACGGGCTGCCCTGGAGGTTGTCCAGCATGTGGTTGGCCAGCATCACGGCGACCCGGCGCGGGGCCTCCTCCTCGGTGTCGCCGTCCCATTCCGGGTCGGCGCGCAGGGCTTGCGCCATCCGGTCGACGGCGAGGGCGCGGTGGTCCGCGAAGGCGGCGATGCGGGAGAGGTGGCGCAGCACGAAGGCGAGGCCGAGCCGGTGGTCCGGGTCGGGGTTGAGCGCGATCAGCTCCCGCCACGCGTCGGCGGCCTCCTCCAGTTCCGCTTCGGGGGCGTCGGGGCGGCTGAGCTGGCCGGCCCGGTTTCCGAGGGCGGCCTCCAGGAAGTGGACGGCGGTCGGGTCGCCGGGGGCGAGTTCCATGCTCTTGCGCAGCAGGACCAGGGCGCGGGGGTAGTCCTTGTCCTCGTTGTTGATCTTGCGGGCCCACTGGGCGTAGGTGGCGCCGAGGTCGCCGCGCACCTCGGGGTGGTCGGGGGCCAGCGCGAGGGCCTTCTCCAGGAGTTCGGTGGCGCCCGCCTGGTCGTCGTCGCTGCTCTTGAGCAGGGCGCGGGCGGCCCGGACGCCGGACTCGGCGGCGATCGCGGGCGCGTCGGCGGGCAGGACGGCGCCGGGCACGGCCCGGGCGCGGGTGAGGCAGTCCAGGGCCTCGCGCCAGTCCTGGTTGCGGTGGTGCTCGCGGGCCTCGCTGACCAGGCTCTCGCCGAGCAGGTCCCGCCAGCCCGTTCCGCGTTCGGCCTCGGGCACCGCGTCCAGGGCGCCGACGGCGGCGGCCTGGCGGCCCTGGAGGAGCAGGTAGCGCTGCGGGCCGAGGTCGCCGAACAGGCCGAGGGCCCTGGTCAGCGGGTGCCCGTCGGGAGTTTCCGGCTGCCGCCAGGCCCGTACGGCCTCGTCGAACCCGGCTGCCCAGGCCGCGAGTTCGGGCTCCTGGCGGAGCAGCCGGTCGAGCGCGGGGCCGAGGGCGAGGCGCCGGGCGGGGCGGCCGGGCAGGGCGATCCGGACGTCCTCCTGGGCGAAGGCTTCGGCGCTGCGCGCCTCCATGCCGAGGCGCAGGGTCCAGGCGGTGACCTCGTCGCCGGTGCGGCCGGCGGCCCGGTCCAGGGCGCGCAGGTCCTCGCGGAGGCGGTCGGTGAGCGCGCTGCGGGCGGTGGACATCCGCTGCGGTTCGGCCGGGCGGCCGGTGATCCGGGCGGACTCCGCCCACAGGTCGGGCTGGTGCAGGGCGGCGACCAGGCAGCCGAGCGTCCAGGTCCAGATCCGCTCGTCCGGCCCGGCGCCGTCCGGGCTCTCCGGGGCTTCCGGGCCTGCCTGGAGGGAGACCGCGAGCCGGTAGCCGGCCAGGCCGAGCGCGTGCAGCAGCCGGGGGTGGGCCGGGTCCTTGAGCAGCAGGGCGTGGTAGCCGTCCCAGGCCTCGCGGTGGCGGCCCTCGACGGCGTGCTGGTGGGCCTCGTGCTCGGCGAGCAGGACGAGCGCGGCGGCGGCCTGCGGCCGGCCCTGGGCGAGGGTGAGGGCCTGGCGCAGGTCGCCGGCCGCGCGTCCGGGCTCCCCGGCGTCGAGGGCGGCGCCGGCCCGGCGGATCAGGACGGCGCCGCGCGCGGCGGCCGCGTCCGCCGGCAGGTCGGCCAACGCCTCGTCCAGTCGGCCGAGTTCGGCCCGCAGCAGGGCGAGGTCCAGCCGTACGGACGCGGCGGCGGGGCTGTCGCCGAGGGCCTGCGCCCAGGCGGCGAGGACGGGTTCGGCCTGCTCGGGCACCCCGGCCCGGCGGGCGCAGTCCAGGACGGCGCGCAGTGCGGGGCCGACGCAGCGCACGCAACGCGGCGAGGCGCCGTCGGCGGGGCGGTGCAGGTGGGCGGCGCAGACCTCCCGGCCGCAGCCGGCGCAGGTGCCGGTGGCGGGGACGGCGGCTGGGCAGACGGCGCAGTCGGCCGTCGCGGGCTGCGGCGGTTCGGGGGCCTGGCCGGCGGTCAGGAAGTGGCGGTACCAGTCCAGTGCGGCGGCCCAGTTGCCGGCCCGTTCGGCGAGCAGTGCCCGCAGCCGGGCGAGGGCCGGGTCACCGGCCGGGTCGGGGGCGAGCGGGGCGAGCAGGGCGATGGTCTGGACCGGACGGCCGGTCAGCAGGGCGGCGGCGGCCATGTGGTAGCGGTCGCGCGGCCCGGTGGTGGCGTCGAGCAGGGTGCCCAGCGGTTCGGTGGAGCCCCCGGCCAGGGCGAGGGCGGCGCGCAGCCGGGCCTGCCGGTGGGTGACGGAGCCGGGCAGGGTGTCGGCGAGGGCGAGGGCGGCGGCGGCCCGCTCGCGGGGTTCGGGCCGGTCGCGGCCGGTGATCAGCAGGTGCGCGGCCTCGCGCAGGGCGGCCTCGCGCAGCGCGGCCCGGTAGCCGGGGGCGGCCGGGTGGTCGGCGGCGGCCTGCTGCCAGAACTCCCGGGCGGCCACCGGGTCGTCGGCCAGCCGGGTGCGGGCGAGCCGGTCGCGGGCCAGGGCCTGCCGTTCGCGCAGGTCCTCGTCGTGCAGCGGCTCCCATCGGGCCAGGGCGCCGGCCGGGTCGTCGGTGCGGGCGAGGGCGAGACCGTGGTGGAAGGCGGCGATCCGGGCCCAGCGGGAGTCCGGTTCGACGTCCGCCTCGGCGCCGAGGACGGGCGCGGCCTCGGCGGCCTGCCCGGCGGCGAGCAGGGCCGCGCCGAGCCGGACCCGGGCGGGGCGCCAGTCGGGGGCGAGGCCGAGGCCGGTGCGGTAGTCGGCGGCCGCCTCGGCGGGGCGCGCGGCCCGCTCGTGCACCAGGGCGAGGCCGAACCGGGCCGGGGCGAAAGAGGGTTGGACGGTCAGGGCGGCGGTGAACTGGTCCCGGGCCTGGTCGTCGGCGCCGAGCAGCAGGGCGAGCCTGCCGAGGGCGTAGCGGGGGCGGGCGTCGCCGGGGGTCTCGGTGGCGGCGGCCGCGAGGTCGGACCAGGCTGCGTCGGTGGCGCCGAGCCGCTGCCGGGCCAGGCCCCGGAAGAGCAGGCTCTCGGTGCGCAGCGCCGGGCCGCGCCCCCACGGGGAGGGCTCGCCGGGGCCCCGGCGCAGCGCCTCGTCGAAGGCGGCGACGGCGGGTTCGTCCTGGTGCAGGGTGAACAGCTGGGCGCCCCAGCGGAACCAGAGTTCGCCGCTGCCGCCGGGGGCGGCCGCGGCGAGCAGGGTCTCGGCCTCGGCGGCGCGGTCGGTGCCGCGCAGCAGGGCGGCCCGGGCCAGGACCGGCCAGTCCCGGCCGGGCAGTGCGGCCAGCGACCGGGTGGTGGCGCTCTCGCGCTGCTCGGGGGAGCCCTCGTGGCAGAGCCGTTGGAGCCAGTCCGTGGCGCGGGCGGCGGCTGCGGCCTCCTCGCCGGGTTCGGCGCCGTCGGCGGTGGCCTGGAGGAAGGCGAGCAGCGGCCCGAGGTCGCCCTCGGGGGCGGATATCCGCTCCTCGGCGAGGCGGTGCAGGCTCCACCGGGGCAGTTGCCGGGCCGGGTCGGCGAGCAGCGGGAAGGCCTCGCGGTGCAGGGCGAGGGTGGCCTGCTGGTCGCCGGTGGGGACGGTGGCCTCGGCCTGGCCGAGCAGGGCGAGGCCGCGTTGCGGGCGCAGTTCCTCGGGGCCGGCGGCGAGCCGTTGGGCGAGGCGCGCGTAGCGGCGACGGGCCTGCGGGGCCTTGCCGGCGGCGAGCCGTTCGGCGGCCGCGGCCAGGGCCTTGGCCACGGCCTGGGCGTCCAGGCTCCGTCGGCGGCGGGCCAGTACGACGGCTGCCGCACCGGCCAGTGCCACCACGATCAGCAGCACCGCGAGCTGCACCATGCACCGTCCCCCTGCGTCTGGAAATACGCCACTCGATGATCAACACGCGGTGTGTGATCATGACTTGACGCTGATTCGATGTTGCTCGGGCGCCCATCAGAATAGGCCCTCCACCGGACAGACGAACAGAATTGAGCACTATCCTGGGCGACGCAGCGGAAGCGGTGCGAGAACCACCGCGCGGGAACCGGCCCGAGGCCGGGTCAGGGCGAACAGGCCAACAGGGTCCAGTCGGGGGATGCGTGTCCGAGTCGCGTTGGGTGCCCGGGCTCCGGTTCGGGCCGGAGTTCGACCCCGAGCAGTACGAGCTCCTGGAATTCCACCACCGGGGCGGCGAGGCCGAGGTGTGGCGGGCGGTGCGGACCGGCCACAGCGGGCTCAAGGAACTCGTCGCCGCGAAGATCATGCTGGAGCGCGACCCCTCCGAGGTGCGGCGCTGGCTCGGCCGCTGGGACGACGTCTCGCACAACGCCCACCGCCTGGACGTGACCGACCTGGTGGTGCCCAGCTTCCTGCTCGGCCCCTCCCCGCACCGGCCCGGCGCCGCGCCCTCCGCCGGGCTGCTCGGCTACCAGATCTCCCCCTGGGTCGAGGGCGTGCCGCTGCACACCTGGGCCCGCACCCAGCGCGGCGGCCCGGCGGCGGTGGCCGAGGTGCTGGCCCGGCTCTGCCGGATCGTCGACGAACTGCACCGCAAACGCTGGGTGCACCGCGACATCTCCCCCGCCAACGTCCTGGTGGACGCCCAGAACCAGGTCAAACTGATCGACCTGACCTTCCTGGCCCCGCTCGACCACACCCTCACCGTCGCGGTGTTCACCCCCGGGCACGTCCCGCCGGAGGCCGAGCAGGTCGGCGGCTTCCCCACCACCGCCAAGGACCTGTTCGCGGTCGGCACCCTCGCCCGCACCCTGCTGCTGCCCGACCACGGCCGGCTCGACCACCGGCTCGCCGCCGAACAGGCCCGCGCCGAACTCCTGGCCGCCGGCTACGGCGAGGACCTGGCGCGCTGGGCCTGCGAACCGCTCGCCCGCGAACCGGACCGCCGCCCCTCCCCGCTCGGCCCCTGGGTGGGCCGCGGCCGCGAACTCCTGCGCTCCCGCCGGCCGGTGGCGCGCACCGCGGGCCTGGCCGTCCTGCCCGACCGGGCCGGCCGGCCGCTGCTGGTCACCGGCGGCGCCGACGGCACCGCACTGGCCGGCCCCGGACACCACGGGCAGCGCCTGCCGGCCGGCCAGGGGCCCGGCCCGGTCAGGGAGTTGCTGGCCGGCTGGGCCGGCGGCCAGGGCGAACTGGTGGTCTGCGCCGAGGACCGCGGCGGGACGCTCTGGGTCGGCACCTCGGCCGGCTGGTGGGAGGCCGCGCGCGGCGTCAGCGGGCTCGCCGGGGCGGTCAACTCCGCCGGGGAGATGACGGTCTGGACGGCGGCCGGCGGCGCCCTGCGCTCCTACCGCTGGGCGCCCGGCCTCACCCTCACCGGCCAGGAGCTGCCCGGCTGCCCGGCCGACCGGGTGCTCGCCGCCCTGGAGGAGCGGGCCGGATCCTGGCTGGTCCTGGTCGAGCACCGGGAGCGGGTGCTGAGCTGGCGACCGGGCTCGGCGCAGGGCCCCGCCCCGCTGGGGCCGCCCGGCGCCCTGCGCGCCGGGGCGCTGGCCCGCACCTCCGCCGGCCCGCAGGCCGCGACGCTGCGCCCGGACGGCTCCGTCCAGCTGCACACCCTCGGCACGGCCGGCACGGCCCCCGAGATCGGCGACGGCGAGCCCTCCCTCGGCGTCGCGATGGCCGGCCACCGGGGCGGCCCGACGGTGGCGCTGGCCGGCGCGGGCGGCGTCCGGCTGCGACTGCCGGCCGGCGGCGCCTCCCGGCGTCCGCGCTGGTGGCGGCCGACGCTGCGCCCGGCCACCCGGGTCGCGCTCGCGATGGGCGAGGACTGGCGGCTGTGCCTGGCCGCGGTGGTGGAGGGCGAGTTGCAGTGCTGGCAGGAGGACGCGGCGTACCGGTGGCAGGCGGTGGCGCTGCCCGAGCAGGGCTGAGCGGGGCTTCGCGGGGCTGAGCGGAGTGTCCGGCGACAGGCCGGGGCCCGGGATGCGCCGGGGCCCCGGAACCTGGTGCGGTTCCGGGGCGCCGGCGGCTCGGGCGGGTCCAGCAGGGTGGGCGGTTCGGCGTTCGAACGGTCAGCGTTCGAACGGTCAGCGTTCGAACGGGCTCAGCGGAAGCGGCGCAGCCGCAGGCTGTTGCCGACCACGAAGACCGAGGAGAAGGCCATCGCGGCCCCCGCGATCATCGGGTTGAGCATCCCGGCCGCGGCCAGCGGCAGGGCGGCGACGTTGTAGCCGAAGGCCCAGAACAGGTTGCTCTTGATGGTGGCCAGGGTCTTGCGGGAGAGCCGGATGGCGTCGGCTGCCGCCAGCAGGTCGCCGCGGACCAGGGTGAGGTCGCCGGCCTCGATCGCGGCGTCGGTGCCGGTGCCCATGGCCAGGCCCAGGTCGGCCTGGGCGAGGGCGGCCGCGTCGTTGACGCCGTCGCCGACCATCGCCACGACCCTGCCCTCGGCCTGGAGCCGCTTGACGGTCTCCACCTTGTCCTGCGGCATGACCTCGGCGATGACGTGCTCCGGGGCGATGCCGACCTCGGCGGCGACGGCCTCGGCGACCGCCCGGTTGTCGCCGGTCAGCAGCAAGGGGGTCAGGCCCAGGCCGCGCAGCCGGGCGATCGCCTCGGCGCTGGTCGGCTTGACCGCGTCCGCGACCTCCAGGACGGCCCGGGCCTCGCCGTCCCAGCCCACCGCGATCGCGGTCCGCCCGGCCGCCTCGGCGGCGCGCTTGGCCGCGGCCAGGCCCTCCGGCAGGTACTGCGACCAGTCGTTCAGCAGCGCCTCCCGGCCAGCGACCACCGCGTGGCCGTCGACCACGCCCTGGACGCCCAGGCCCGGTACGTTCTCGAAGCCCTCGACCGCGGGCAGCTCACCGGCCTCGGCGGCGGCGGTGGCGATCGCCCGGGCGATCGGGTGCTCGGAGGCGTGCTCCAGGGCGCCGGCCAGGCGCAGCGCCTCGGCCTCGCCGACGCCCTCGGCGGTGTGCACGGCGAGCAGGGTCATCCGGCCGGTGGTGACGGTGCCGGTCTTGTCCAGGACGATGGTGTCGACCTTGCGGGTGGACTCCAGCACCTCCGGGCCCTTGATCAGGACGCCCAGCTGGGCGCCGCGGCCGGTGCCGACCAGCAGCGCGGTCGGGGTGGCCAGGCCCAGGGCGCACGGGCAGGCGATGATCAGCACCGCGACCGCTGCCGTGAAGGCGGCGGTCCAGCCCTCGCCGGTGCCCAGCCAGTAGCCGAGGGTGGCCACCGCCAGGACGATCACGATCGGGACGAAGACGGCGGAGATCCGGTCGGCGAGGCGCTGGGCGGCGGCCTTGCCGTTCTGGGCGTCCTCGACCAGCCGGGCCATCCGGGACAGCTGGGTGTCCGCGCCGATCCGGGTGGTCTCGACGACCAGCCGGCCGCCGGCGTTGACGGTGGCGCCGGTGACCTGGTCGCCGACGGAGACCTCGACCGGTACGGACTCGCCGGTGAGCATCGAGGCGTCCACCGCCGAGGCCCCCTCGGCCACCACGCCGTCGGTGGCGATCTTCTCGCCGGGCCGCACCACGAACCGGTCGCCCACGGCCAGACCGCCGACCGGGATCCGGACCTCGGCCCCGCCGCGCAGCACGGTGACGTCCTTGGCCCCCAGTTCCAGCAGCGCCCGGAGCGCGGCGCCCGCGGTGCGCTTGGAGCGGGCCTCGAAGTAGCGGCCGGCCAGGATGAAGGCGGTGACGCCGGCCGCCGCCTCCAGGTAGATGTTCGACGGGCCGTCGCTGCGGGCGATGGTCAGCTCGAAGCCGTGCCGCATGCCCGGCATTCCGGCGTCGCCGAGGAACAGCGCCCACAGGGACCAGAGGAACGCGGCGCCGGTGCCGAGCGAGACCAGGGTGTCCATGGTCGCGGCGCCGTGCTTGAGGTTGGTCCAGGCGGCGCGGTGGAACGGCCAGGCGGCGTAGGTGACCACCGGAGCGGCCAGCACCAGCGACAGCCACTGCCAGTTGTCGAACTGCAGGGCCGGCACCATCGCCATCGCGATCACCGGCACCGCGAGCGCCACCGCCGTGACCAGCCGCTGGCGCAGCGGGGCGAGTTCGTCGGCCGGCTCGGCCTGCCCGGCCGGGCCTTCGGCGGCCGGCGGCTTCGGCAGCGCGGCGCTGTAGCCGGTGGCCTCGACGGTGGCGATCAGGTCGGCGACGTCGACGCCCGCGGGGAAGGCGACCTTCGCCTTCTCGGTGGCGTAGTTGACGCTCGCCGAGACGCCGTCCATGCGGTTCAGCTTCTTCTCGATCCGGGCCGCGCACGAGGCGCAGGTCATGCCGCCGATCGAGAGTTCCACCTCCGTGGAGGCGGGTGCCTGGGTGGTCATCGTTGCTCCTCGTGACAGTCGTCGTTCCGGGAACGCGCTGAGCGTCTCCGGTCCGGCCTCTATACCCTAGGTGGGTATCGGTCGGCGTCGGGTTCCTTTATACCCCCTAGGGGTACCCGAGGCAACCATGGACCGATACCCCCGGCTGGTATTTTCCGGTCAGGCGATCCGCCCGGCCCGAAACCCCCGGGAGGTACCCGCTGCCGGGCGTCAGCGCTGGTCGTGCCGGTGCCCGTCCCCGGCCGCGGGCTCGCCGCCCATCATCCGGAGCATGGCGCGGCCACCGGTGCGCAGGAAGCGGGCGAGCAGGGCGGCGGCGAGGAGCAGGAAGGCGATGTTCAGCCAGGTGGTGTAGTTCCACTCGATGCCCGCCATCGGGATCTCGGCCTCGCGCCGGTCGGGGACCAGGCCGAGCGCGCCGAAGAGGAACTCGACGGTGTAGCCGGCCACCACCATGGCCGCGTAGAAGGTGCCGAGCAGGAACAGGGCCGTCCGGCGCCCGTAGTACTTCCGGTAGATGTTGAGGATCGGCAGGATCAGCAGGTCCGCGAAGATGAACGCGACGACCCCGCCGAAGCTGATCCCGCCCTTCCACAGCACCACCGCGAGCGGCACGTTGCCGATCGAGCAGACGAAGGACGCCATCGCCACCACCGGACCGACCAGCGGACCCCACAGCCGGCCGGCGAGCGGGTGGTCGGCGAAGAAGAAGGCCTGCCAGAAGGAGTCCGGCACCCAGGCGGCGATGGCACCGGCGATGAGCAGCCCGAGGACGAGGTCCTTGAGGATGGCCGCCCACTCCATCACGAACACATGCGACACGGCCGTGACGCCCCGCCGGGACAGCAGCCGCCGGGCGAAGGAGCCCTCCCCGGCGACGGACATGTCCATCGCCGCGTGGCCCTCCATCGAGCCGGCCAGGCCGCGTTCCGCCTGGGCGCGGGCCTCGCGCAGCAGCCGGTCACGCAGCAGCAGCCGGAAGAGCAGGGCGAGGACGAGGATCATCACCGGCCCGCCGACGAACTCGGCCGCCGTGAACTGCCAGCCGAGCAACAGGGCCAGGATGACGCCGAGTTCGACGACCAGATTGGTCGAGGCGATCTCGAAGGCCATCGCGGCGGTGAAGTCCGCGCCCTTGCGGAACAGCGAGCGGGCGAGGGCCACGGCCGCGTACGAGCAGGAGGAGGAGGCCGCGCCGAGGAGCGCGGCGACGCCGAGGGTGCGGGGGCGGTCGTCGCCGAGCAGCCGGACGACGGTGGACTTGCGGACGACGGCCTGGACGACGGCGGAGAGCAGGAAGCCGAGGATCAGCGCCCAGGTGATCTCCCAGGTCATCGATCCGGCGATGGACAGCGCGTGCAGGATCGCGTGCATGGTGGGTCCGCCTTCCCTGGTGCCCCGGGTTCGCCAGCGCCGAGCACCATATACCCGTACCGGGTATCACCCCTCGCACCTCGCCGGGGGCGGCACTCCCCCGTCAGGCCGCCGCCAGCGGGGCCGGCCGCGCCGGCCGGTCCAGCCCGAGGTTGCGGTGGATCTCCAGGGCCGCGGTGGAGCGGTTCAGCGTGATGAAGTGCAGGCCGGGCGCACCCTCGCGGAGCAGGCGCTCGGCCATCCGGGTGGCGTGGTCGACGCCGATGCGGTGCGCGGCCGGCCGGTCGCCGCGGGCCGCCTCCAGCCGTGCGGCCAGGCCCGCCGGGAAGGAGGCGCCGCTGAGTTCGGCGAAGCGGGCGATCTGGCGGACGTCGGTGGCCGGCATGATCTCCGGGATGACCGGGGTGTCGCAGCCGGCCTCGGCGAGCCGGTCGCGCAGCCGCAGGTAGTGCTCGACGTCGAAGAACATCTGGGTGACGGCGTAGTCGGCGCCCGCCCGGCACTTGGCGACGAAGTGCCGGATGTCGTCCGCCCAGTCCGCCGAGCGCGGGTGGCGCTCCGGGAAGGCCGCCACCCCGACCGTGAACGCGCCGCAGCCCTTGACCAGTTCGACCAGTTCGGCGGCGTGCCGCAGGCCCCGGGGGTGCGGCTGCCAGACGCCGTTCGGGTTGCCGGGCGGGTCGCCGCGCAGGGCGAGGACGTCGCGGATCCCGACGTCCGCGTAGCGGCGCAGGACGGCCTGGAGCTCGGCGGTGGAGTGGCCGACGGCGGTCAGGTGGGCCACCGGCCGCAGCGTGGTCTGGGCGGCGATCCGCTCGGTGGTCTCGATGGTGCGGTCGCGCGAGGAGCCGCCGGCGCCGTAGGTGACGGAGACGAAGGTCGGCGCGACCGCCTCCACCCGCCGGATCGCGGCCCACAGGGAGCGCTCACCGGCGTCGTCCTTGGCCGGGAAGAACTCGAAGGAGTACGTCCGCTCGCCGGCCGCCAGGATCTCGCGCAGTCCGCGCGGCCCGCGCGCTCCGGGTCGGGTGGTGTGGTCCATGGGGTGTCACCTCGGGTGATGGGATCGGCCGCCTGCCGGCGCCGGCCGCCGGGATGCGGGCGGCCGCTTCCACCCTGCCGGAAGGGCGCAACGAGAGTGCCACAAGGATCAGTTGACGATCGGTCGAGTCCGTTCGCAGCCGTCGCGGGCGGCGCCCTCAATTACCCCTGGGGGGTATGGTACGTTCTCCAGGCGAAGCGGCCGGCCGCACCCGCGGCCGGCGCCGGGCACTGATGACAGGAGCACCCCCATGTCCGAGACCACCGTCGCCGTCGAGTCCCCCGCCGCCGAGACCACCGCCTCCTGCTGCGGCTCCTGCGGCACCGGCGCCACCGAGGCCCCCGCCACCGGGACCGCCGGGCGGGCCGTCTTCCAGGTGAAGGGCATGACCTGCGGCCACTGCGTCACCTCGGTGACCGCCGAACTGCGGAAGATCGACGGCATCACCGACGTCGCCGTGGACCTCGCCACCGGCAAGGTCACCGTCGACAGCACCCTGCCGCTCGCCGACGAGGCCGTCGCCGCCGCCGTGGACGAGGCCGGCTACGACCTGGTCGGCCGCCTCGGCTAGGCCCTGTCGGCCGAACGCCCCCGGCGGCAGGGCCGTCGGGGGCGTTCGGTGTACGGGGCGGGGGTATGCCTGGCGGGATGCGGGCCGGGCAGCCGGTCAGACCCGGTCGAGCGGGCGGTGCGGGCCGGGCGGCAGCTCCACCGAGATCGCGTCGCCGGGAAGGACCGGTCCGCCCGCGCGCACGATGGTCATGATGCCGGCCCGGCGGACGACGGCGCCGTTCTCGTCACGCCCGACGACCTGCTTCAACAGCCCCTGCCGGTAGGCGTCGATCTGCCGGCACGGATTGCGCAGGCCGGTGACCTCCAGCACCGCCTCGGGGCCGATCCGCAGCACCGCGCCGACCGGCAGGCCGAGCAGGTCGAGGCCCCGGGTGGTGATGTTCTCGCCGAGCGCGCCCGGCGCCACCGCGAAGCCCGACTCGCCGAGTTCGGTGAGGAGCTCCTCGTGGATGAGGTGGACCTGGCGCAGGTTGGGCTGGTCCGGGTCCTGGGCGACCCTCGAACGGTGCTTGACCGTCACCCCGGCGTGCACGTCCCCCTCCACCCCGAGCCCGGCGAGCAGCACGATGCCGTCACGGTTCGGCTTGGTGAACGAGTACTCGGCGCTGCTGCTGACCGCCACCACGCTGCCGCTCATGCGCGGACCCCTTTCGCGTACGGATGTTCGACCGGCTCCGAGCATAGGACCCCGGCCTCGCGGGTCAGCCCGCGGAGGGCGCCCTGAGCAGCGGCAGGACGACCTCGTCGAGGATCTCGTCGACGACGTGGTCGGGCGGGACGCCGCCGCCGAGCAGGGCGGCCTCGCGCAGGAGGTCGAGCGGGAGGGAGCAGGTGCGGGGGGTGAGCCGCGCGGGGTTGATCTCGCCCCGGTCGGCGGCGCGGCGCAGCATCGCCGTCAGGCCGCCCACCGGCCCCTGGGAGACCAGCCTGCGGAAGTGCTCGCGCAGTTCGGGGTCGCGCATCAGGTCGACCAGGAGGCCGTGCACGGCGTCCTGCGGCAGGTCGTCGAAGCGGTGCAGCAGCCTGCGCAGGAAGAGCGAGAGGTCGGCCCGCAGTTCGCCGGTGTCGGGCGGCTCCCGGTAGTCGGGGGCGTTGCGGCCGAGGGCGGCGACGACCAGCGCGGCGCGGTTGGGCCAGCGGCGGTAGAGCACCGGTTTGCTGGTCCGGGCGCGGGCGGCGACACCGTCCATGGTGAGCCGGTCGTAGCCGTGGTCGGCGAGTTCGGCCCAGACGGCGTCGAGGATCGCCTGTTCCAGTTCGTCGCCGCGCCGGCGGGAGGCCCTGCCGCCCGCCGGTCCGTCCTCCGTTGTGCTGCCGGTCGTCACCGAGGTCCGCACCCATCCTTGTAGATACGTTGCGTTTCTTATCGGGCCGAGTCTACAGTCGAGATTAAGAAACGATTCGTATCTTATGTCGAGGAGGGGCCCGCCATGAGCACTGCCCGTACGACCGACGTCCTCGTGGTCGGCGCCGGCCCGGTCGGACTGACGCTCGCCGTCGGACTGGCCCGCGCGGGGGTCGACTGCCGGATCATCGAACGGGACCCGGCCTTCCGCGACCGCGGCGTCCGCGGCAAGGGCGTCAACCCCCGGACGCTGGAGATGTTCGACGACCTCGGCGTGGCCGGCGAGATCCTCGCCCGCGGCGACCTCAACCTCAAGATCCGCAGCTACCGGGGCGACCGGCTCCGCCACGAGGTCGACCCGGCACCCGCCAACGCCCCGACCCCCGACCGCCCTTACGGCGGCCTGCTGATGCTCGCCCAGCACCACACCGAGGCCGTGCTGCGCGACCGGCTCGCCGACTACGGCGTCACGGTCGAACTGGACACCGGGCTCGTCGACCACACCCAGGACGGGGACGGCGTCCTCGCCATCGTCCAGCACGGGGAGCGCGCCGGGGCCGCCACCGAGCGGATCGCCGCCCGCTACCTGGTCGGCTGCGACGGCGGCCGCAGCACCGTCCGCAAACTCGCGGGCATCCCGTTCCTCGGCGAGACCTGGGAGGAGGAGCGCTTCCTGATGGCCACGATGCGCCTGGACGGGTTCGCGCCGGACGCCCTGCACGTCTGGGACGACCCCCGGTTCGGCGTCGGCGCCCTGGTACTGGTCCCGCTGCGCCAGGACGACACCTGGGCCGTCCACGCCTCCGTCACCCCCGACGGGCACGGGCGGCTGCCCGCCCCCACCCTGGACACCTTCCGGCAGCTGTTCGCCGAACGGGCCGGCCTGCCCGGCGCCCGGCTGCACGAGCCGACCTGGTCCACCGTCTGGCGGCCGACCGTACGCATGGTCGAGCGCTACCGCGAGGGCCGGGTGTTCCTCGCCGGGGACTCCGCCCACTGTCAGTCCGCGGCCGGCGGCCAGGGCATGAACACCGGCATCCAGGACGCGCACAACCTCGGCTGGAAGCTGGCGGCGGCGCTGCGCGGCGCCCCCGACCCGCTCCTCGACAGCTACCAGGCCGAACGGCTGCCCGTCGCCCGCGCCGTCCTGGCCGCCTCCTCCGCCCAGCACCGGGCACTGTTCAGCGGCGACGGCGGGGCCCGGGCCCTGACCGACCAGCTCCTCAGCCTGGCCAACTCGGCCGGCGCCGACCTCACCGGGCTGTCCGTCCACTACCGGGGCGGGCCGCTCGGCCGCGACCTGGACGACGCCACCGGCATCCGCGCCGGGGACCGCGCCCCGGACGCGCCCTGCGCCACCGCCGACGGCGCCCCCACCCGCCTGTTCGACCTCTTCCGCGGCCCGCACGCCACCCTGCTGGCCTTCGGCGAGCACCCCGCCCTGACCGCCCTGCCCGACCTCCCGGGCGTGCACCGGGCCGGCGTCCTCGACCCCGGCGGCCACGCCCGCCGCGCCTACGGGATCGACGGCGACGCCGTCGTACTGGTCCGCCCCGACGGCCACGTCGGGCTCACCGCGGGGGCGGTCGACCCGGCCGCGCTCACCGCCCACCTGCGCGACCTCGGGCTGGCCGACCGACGGACCGGCCCACTGACGGGCTGACGGGCCGGGCCCGGTGAAACCCTGACCGGGGGAGGTGGAATCGCTACCATCGGGACCAACGGGACAAGCAGCAGCGGAATCCAACGATCTACGTAAATAAGACAGTTGGATTCTCATCCCGCGCCGGACCGCCGACCCCGAAGGGACCCATGTCCACCGCCGCACCCGCCCTCCCCCCGTTGCACCGACTCCCCGTCACCCCCGCCCAGCCGCCCCACCCCACCACCCTCCCCGACGGCACCCCCGCCTGGCTGGTCACCCGCTACCACGACGTCCGCCAGACCCTCACCGACCCCCGCTTCACCCGCGGCGACCTGGCCACCGTCGGCACCCCCGGCGGCGGCGCCGACGTCTCCAGCAACCCGGCGTCGATGTTCAACCAGGACGGGCCGGAACACCGCCGGCTGCGCAGCACCGTCCAACGGGCCTTCACCGCGCGCGCCATCGCCGGCTGGCAGCCCTGGGTCGCGGAGAGCGTCCAGCAGGCCGTCGACGCCCTCGCGGCCGGCGGCACCCCCGCCGACCTGGTCACCGCCTTCACCCGGCCGGTGCCCTTCGCCGTCACCAGCCGCCTGATGGGGCTCGACGGCGACGGCCCGGACCGCCTCGACGAGCAACGGCTCCGCCGCTGGACCAGGGCGATCCTCGCCGACGGCACCCCGGACGACGGCGGCACCCCGGACGACAGTGGCGACGCGGCGGACGGCACCCTGGACCCGGCCGAGGCGCTCGCCGAATACGCCGCCTACACCGGCGAGTTGATCGCCCGCCGCCGCCACCACCCCGGCGAGGACCTGGTCAGCCGCCTCGTCCAGGCCGCCGACCAGGACGGCGGCGTCCCCGAGGAATCACTCGTCTACCTGGTCTGCGGGCTCACCGCCAGCGGCAACGAGAGCGTCACCGGCGCCCTCGGCAACGCCCTCGTCTACCTGCTCGGCGAACGCCCCGAGCAGTGGCCCCGACTCGCCGATCCCGACACCACCGAACGCGTCACCGAACGACTCCTCCACTTCATCCCGCTCGGCGACGACGAGGCCACCACCCGGCGCGCCACCGAACCGGTCGACCTCGGCGGCGTCCGGATCCCCGCCGGCGCCGTCCTCGCCGTCAGCCTCGGCAGCGCCAACCGCGACACCGCCGTCTTCCCCGAGGGCCTCGACGCCGGCCTCGACCACCCGCTGCCCGCCCCGACCCTCGCCTTCAGCGCCGGCCCCCACTACTGCCTCGGCGCCTGGCGGATGCGCCTGGAAATGCGCGAATCCCTCCGCCGCCTCGCCGCCGCCCTCCCGGGCCTGCGCCTCACCACCCCCGTCGACCGGCTCACCTGGCAACTCGGCACCACCACCCGCAGCCCCGCCCACCTGCCGGTCACCTGGTAGCCGGGGGCGCCGGGCCGCCCGCAGCGAGCAGCCCGCGCCGGCCCCCGGGCCGTCGCGGGCAAGCCCCTGCTCCCCCTCAGCCCCAGAGCTGCTCGCCCAGGGTGGCGCCCTCGGGGGCGCCGGGGAGGACGTAGGCAACGGCGGAGGCCTGGTGCTGGACGAACGGGTTGAGGGCGTCGCGGGTGGCGAGGCGGGTCTGGACGCGGGTGAACTGGGCGGGGTCGCGCATGAAGGCGCAGAAGAGCAGGCCGCGGTCGTCCGGGCCGTCGTCGTAGCTGTAGCCGCGGCGGAGCATGCGCGCGCCGCCGTCGAGGCGGGGGCTGCTGAGCCGGACGTGGGCGGTGGCGGGGATGACGTAGGAGCCGTCCGGGTTCTTGGCGTAGACGTCCGGTTCGTCGTGTTCGGCGCTGCCGGTGAGCGGGGCGCCGTCGCCCGCGCGGCGGCCGATGACCAGGTCGCGCCGGTCCGCGGGGAGGGCCGCGAAGGCGGCGACGTCCATCCGGATCCGCCGGTAGACCAGGACGGTGCCGTTCTCGTGCGCCCCCGCCGGACCCCAGACCCACTGCCGGGCGGTCGACTCGTCGGGGTTGGCGGTGCCGTCCTTGAAGCCGAACAGGTTGCGGGCGGTGGTGCCCGGGGCGGTGGCGGGCAGAAAGCCGGACTGGGTCCAGCGGGGCGTGGCCCCGGCGGCGCGGGCGGCGGCGGTGGCGAGTTCGGCGACGACGGTCAGCGTCCAGCGGTCGGCGCCGCAGAGTTGGAGGAGGACGTCGCCGCCGCCGCGCGCCGGGTCGAGGCGGTCGCCGGCGAAGGCCGGCAGGTCGGCGAGCGCGGTCGGGACGTTCAGGCCGAGCCGGGCGGCGAGGTCGGGGCCGACGCCCACCAGGCTGGTGAGCCGGGCCGGTTCGGCGCCCTGGAGCCGCAGGTCCGGCGAGCTCCCGGCGGTCGCGGCGGCCAGCAGCCGGGTGAGGTCCGCGAGCAGGCCGCGCAGGGCGTCCCGGCCGCCGGCGGTGGTCGCGGGTGCGAGGTCGAAGGCCAGCAGCTGGGTGGCGGGTTGCGGCGGTGTGGTCACGCCAGCCTGGCGGGGGCCGTGGAAGAGGGGTGCCGGTCCGGGTGGCGGGGCCGCCGGGTGCGGCGCGGCGCCTTCGTGGCCGCCGTGCGCCAACGCCTGGACGCCGGCGCCGAGTCCGGCGGCGAGCACCGCTCCGGCCGCGAGCAGCGCCCTCCGCTCCACACCGGATCCGGCGGCTTCCGTCTGTTTCCGCACTTTTCCGGTTTCGGCATGCATGGGCGACATTGGAGACGATAGAACACCTCTCATGCAAATCCCGATGATGCGTCAACTCACCCACCGACCCTCACCTGCACGTGCGACGAGACCGCTGCGACGGCTGTCCGCGGCGCTGCTCGCCGCCACCCTGGCGCTGGCCGGCTGCGCGGCATCGGGCTCCTCCTCCGACGAGGCGCGCCATCCGGCCGGTACGGTCGTCCAGGTCCCGGAGGACTTCCCGACCGTGCAGCAGGCCGTGGACGTCGCGCGCGAGGGCGACACGGTGCTGGTCCACCCGGGCGTGTACCCGGAGAGCGTCCGGATCACCAAGCCGCGCATCGTCCTGCGCGGGACGGACCGCAACGGCGTCGTCCTCGACGGCGGGGTGCGGCTCGTCAACGGCATCACCGTCACCGGCGCCGGCTCGGTGGTGGAGAACCTCACCGTGCACGGCTACCTCGCCAACGGCGTCCTGTTCACCGGCGTCACCGACGAGCACCTGCAACGGCACGGCGCCGGCGGCTCCGCGTACGACCCGCTCGACACCAACCGCTTCCCGCCCGTCCAGGGCTTCCGGGCCTCCCGGGTGACGGCGTACGACAACGGCCTGTACGGCATCTACGCCTTCGACGCGCGCGGCGGCGTGATCGAGGACTCCTACGCCTCCGGGCAGGCCGACTCCGGGATCTACGTCGGCCAGTGCAAGCCCTGCGACACCCTCGTGCACGGCAACACCGTGGAGCGCAACGCGGTCGGCATCGAGCTGACCAACGCCTCCGACGGGCTCAGCATCCTCGGCAACCGGGTGGTCGGCAACCGGGTCGGCGTGACGGTGAACTCCAACGACCTGGAATCCCTCGCCCCGCAGCACGGCGCGGTGATCGCCGGGAACGTGATCGCCGACAACAACGCCGCCGACACCCCGGAGCAGGCGGACGGCGGCTTCGGCATCGGCCTCGGGATCGGCGGCGGCACCGCGAACCAGGTGCTGCGCAACCTCGTCCAGGGGAACCGCGCCGCCGGGGTCATCGTCACCGACCCGCCCGGGCACCCGGCGAGCGGCAACCGCGTCGAGGGCAACCGCGCCACGGGCAACGGCGTCGACCTCGTGCTGGCCTCCACCGACCCCGGCAACTGCTTCACCGGCAACACGCCCGACACCCAGAGCCCGGAGCAGTTGGAGGGCCTGGCGGCGTGCGGGGCGCAGGGCCGCGGCCCGCTCCCCGGCGGCCGGCCCGCCACCGTCATGGCGCCGCCCGGCGTGCCGTTCCACCAGGTGCGGGCCCCGGACGCGCAGCCCTCCCTGCCCGACCCGTCGGCGCCGGGCCGGCCGGCGACGGACCTGCCGGGGCCCGTCGACCCGGACCGCTACGCCCTGCCCACGGACACCGCCGCCGTGCCGCAACCCCGGTGAGCCCGGGCCCCGGTGAGCCGCAGCCCCGGCGGCCCCGGGGCCTCACCCGGCGGCCCACGGCGCCTCCGGCATCCGCACGCCGTCCTGCCGACCGGTGAGGTCGACGGTCGTCGGGGTGCCCAGGCCGGACATCCGCATGGTGACCCGGCGCAGCGCGCCGGCGCCGTCGACCCAGTAGGTCAGCGGCGACGGCCCGCCGTCCGGGGCGGCGCCCTGGGCGCGCGGGCCCGAGAAGCGGTCGTAGTCGCGGCCGTCGATGCGGTCCCGGCCGAGCAGGCGCGCCCCGGACTGGGCGAGCAGCAGCGGGTTGTCCGGCCGGTCCGCGCCAAGGCGGACCAGCAGGCCGAGCCCGGCGTCCAGCGGGTCCGCCGTGTAGGAGCGCGGCGACCAGCCGGAGCGGGGGACGTGCTCGGCCTGCTCCCAGGCGGGGCCGGAGCCGGCCGGCTCCGGGGCCAGCCCGAGGCCGTCGCCGTCCCAGATGATCAGGCCGTGGTCGAGCTGACCCGAGGCCCCGGAGACCTGGTAGCGGCCCACCCCCCGGCGGGTGCGGTAGTCCACCACCCCCTCCACCCGGATCTGCACGCCGCCGCCCTCCGCCGCGGTGAGCACCACCGCCGCCGGGCTGGCCTGGTACAGCGTCAGCCGGGACAGCGCCAGCCGGGACGCCTCGTCCATGGTCACCGCCCGTTCCTCCGGTTCGCCCCAGGCCGTCACCCCGAGGACCGTGGCCCCGGCGACCACCACCGCGCCGACCACCCCGACGAGCAGGCGCAACCGCGCCCTCTTCCCGATCTTCCTGCGGGCCATCTGGCAGCCCTCCTCCTTGTCATCACCGTCGTGCTCGTCGTCGCCGTCATGCTTGTCGTCACCGTCGTGCGAACGAGCGGCGGGCGGGCCCGTGGCATGAATCACGCCACGGGCCCGCCCCTCCTCACCGCTTCCTACTGGTGCCGCGCCCTGCGCTTACGGGCGACGAGGACCAGCGCACCACCGGACGCCACCAGCACCGCGCCGCCGACGATCCCCAGCGGCACCAGGGCACTGGCGCCGGTGCTGGGCAGCTGTCCCCCGGGCGGGGGCAGCGGGTTCGCCGTCGACGGGCTCGGCGACTCCGTCGGCCCCGGCGGCGTGGTCCGCTCCGGCGTGGTCGGCGAACTCGACGGGCTCGGCGGGCTCGACGAGTTGGTCGGCGTCGGGGTCGGCGTCGGAGTGGGCAGCAGCCGGTTGACCGCCGTCACCGAGACACCGTCCGCGAGGTTGTCGGAGGTCAGCGCCAGCGGGCCGAACACGGTGGTGTCCGGAGCCGCGTAGCCGTCGGGCGGGCTGAGCTCCTGCCAGTAGTACGTCCCCGGCACCCCGGCGCCCTGGCAGAGGCCGTCGGCGCCGGTCGTGCAGGGGCCGCCCACCGCCGTGTCGGGCTTGTCACCGCCGGTCTGCAACCCGTCGGTGCCGTTGGTGTCGTGCCACAGCTGGAACTTCGCCCCCGCCAGCGGCTTGCCGTCCTGGTCGTGCTTGACCAGGCGCAGCGCGCCCTCCTGCTGCCGGAACCCGAAGTCGAAGGTGTGGTCGTTCTCGCCCGGCCCGCCGGTGGTCAGCGCCCGCTCGGGGAACTTCGTACCGGGCGGCACCAGGCCCTTGGAATCGATGAAGTGGTTGTCGCCGACGTCCGCGTCGGTGGGCACCCACTGGTAGAGCGGCCCGCCCTTGGCGTAGTCCGCCGGGTTGTCGAGCCGGATCGTGTACTTGGTCCTCGGCTTGAGGCCGCCGGTGACGTTCGAGTCGTCGAAGTAGTACTCGCCGCGCTTCGTCGTCTTCGTCGTGCCGACCAGCTTGCCCGACTCGTCGTAGAGGTGGACGGTCGCGCCCTCGACGGGGCGCTGGCCCGGGTTCTGGATGCCCTTGCGCTCGGGGTCGTACCAGACCCGGTTGCCGATCTGCAGCGGCGCCTGGTCGCAGAGCACCTCCAGGTCGCCCATCGAGGCGCCCTTGCCGAACGGCGCGATCGTCCCGGCCGGGTTGAGCCGGAAACCGAACTGCGGGTCCTGCTGGCCGTTCGCCCGCTGGAGGAACGACGTGCCGTACCCGAGAGCGGTGTGGTTGGGGTCGAAGGCGGAGACCGCGACGGTGCTCTCGACCTTGGACAGCGCCATGCCGGCGAACGCCGTGTTGCGGTGGCCTCCCCAGGTCGTGTCGAAGAACCGGGTGCCCCGGGGGGCGAGCCCGCACCCGTTGTTGGTGTCCATCACGTACGTGCCGTTCGCCCGGCAGGCCTTGTTCAGGTCCCCGCCGGACATGACGACGGCGACGAAGCCCGGCACCGGGGCGCCCGGCGCGCGGTCGCTGAAGCGGTCGCGGAAGGCCAGCAGCATCGAGCCGTCGGTCTCGAACGTGATCTCGCCCAACTCGGGCTCGGGCTTGGCGATGGTGGCGCTGCCGCACGGGCGGCCGTTCTGCGTGGTCGGGTAGGTACTCGTCCACGGGAACCAGCCCGCACCGTCGCACGGGCCCGAACCGACGGTGGACTGACGCGGGTAGTCCAGCGGCTGGTCCAGCACCGGCTTGCCGAACACGCCGGTGGCGAGGTCGAAGGGCAGGACCACCGCGCGCAGGTCGGTGAGCTTGCCGGTGGACTCGCCGGAGCACACTCCGCCGAGGTAGCCGGTGCCGTCCTGGAGGCCGAGGCCGAACGGACGCCAGTCCCCCGCCGCCGGGCAGCCCGGGTCGGGGATCGGGTAGGAGGCCGTCGGGCTCCCGGCGGCCGGCAGGGTGGCGTTGTAGCGGTAGAGCCTGCGGTCGTTGAGGTTGACGGCGAACAGGTCCTTGCCGTCGTCGGTGATCTTGATGCCGCCGAGGCTCTCCTTGCCCGGCGTGTCAAGGAAGGCGTCGTCGGTGCCGCCGCCGTGGGCCGTCGAGCCCGCGTTCGGGACGGTGGTGAACAGCGTCGTCTTCTTCTGCGCGATGTCGGTGACGTAGATCGCCCCGGCACCGCCCGGGCCGTAGTCGGTGGTGCGCTTGGCCACCGCCGAGGAGAACAACCGCCGGTCGGCCTTGTTCCAGGCGATGCCGTACAGCGTGCCGGTATCGGCGTTGGTGGCGAGGTTCGTGGCGGTCACGCCTTCGCCGTCCTGGCCGCGCGCGCTGTACGGGAAGGAGACCAGCGTGCGCTGGGCCCCGCCCTCGCGGTCCATCGGCTGGCAGGTCGTGACCAGCGGGGCGTTCTTCTGGCAGTAGTCACCGGGGTTCCAGAGCCCGGTGGTGTACGCCACGTTCTTGCCGCCCGAGAGGTCGACGAACTCCTCGTTGCTGCTCAGCTGGGTCGGCGCGCCGTCCAGCCCCTGCCGCGAGGCGAACGCCGGGAACAGCACCCCGGGCTTCGGATTCACCACCTGCACCCGGTACTTGCCCCCGGACGGCTTGGCCGTCGCCGGGGCCAGGGTGACCGTCCCGTCGGCCGCCGTCACCCCCTCGATCGCGACCCCGGCGTCATCCGTGAGCGTCACCTTCACGCCCGCGAGCCCTGGCTCCAGGGCCGGTGTCCACACTCCACTGGTGTCCACCGCCCGGATCACCCGGACGGTCACCGTCCCGTCGCCGGGTTGTGGAAAAGCCGCCGGCGCCGTCACCAGCGCTGCGGCGGACAGTCCCACCGTCAGCGCCGCGACCTGCGCGGCGCACCTCGTTCGCTTCCTCGTTCGTCCCAATGTCCCG
The DNA here is from genome assembly GCF_056435345.1 of Kitasatospora sp. NPDC043950. Taxonomy (NCBI): domain Bacteria; kingdom Bacillati; phylum Actinomycetota; class Actinomycetes; order Kitasatosporales; family Streptomycetaceae; genus Kitasatospora; species Kitasatospora sp. NPDC043950. The sequence continues at coordinate 46,301 of NZ_JBWKER010000018.1, read as the reverse complement.
CTCTCATCATCGACGGGTTATCACACCCGGGCCGATCAGGAGTTCATCAGCAGACCGGCAATCTAATATATCCGCAAGGGAATTGACGAAAGTTCATGTGCACGCGCGACAAGAGCGGCACACCCACTCCACCACCAGTTCGAATCTGGACCCGTTCGTCCGATACCGGCCGCCCTGCTCGAAAACAGCACCTTTGACCGGAATTCGTCCGGACGAGGCGGTGGGGTGCGGAGGCGGGGCGCGGGGACAGCACAGGGCAGGGCAGGGCGCAGGAACGGGGGTGCGGGAGCGGGGGCGCGGGAGCGGACGGGGCGGGGAGGCGGCCCGGGGCGGCGGCCGGCGCACGCCTCCGCGCGACCCTGTCGGACCGGGCGGGTAGCGTGGCAGACGTGCCCCAGGTGTCCCGACTCCCCCTACCCGACCTCGCCCGGCTGCGGCGGGCCCGCGACCGGATGGACCGCGACTACGCCCAGCCACTGGACGTGCCGGCGCTGGCGCACACCGCACTGATGTCGCCGGGCCACTTCTCCCGCAGCTTCCGCGCCGCCTTCGGCGAGACCCCGTACGGCTACCTCATGACCCGCCGGATCGAGCGGGCCAAGGCACTGCTGCGGCGCGGCGACCTGAGCGTGACGGAGGTCTGCATGGCGGTCGGCTGCACCTCGCTGGGCTCGTTCAGCTCGCGGTTCACCCAGCTGGTCGGCGAGACCCCCAGCGCGTACCGGGCCCGGGACCACGACCACGCCGCCGCCCTCCCGGCCTGCGTCGCCAAGGTCCACACCCGGCCGACCAGGACCGGGGAGACGGGCGACCCCACCGGCCCGTAGCGCGGCTCCGGCCGGGCTCGGCAGTGGCCCCGGCCCCTACCGCCGGCCCTGCTCGGGCCGGTCGTCCGCGTCCGGGTCCGGGGGCAGGCCCACCTCCTCGCGGTCCTCCTCGGTGCGCTCGTCGAGCTCCTCCTCGTCGGGCCGCCGGGGCAGACCGCGCCCGTGCCCGGTGTCCGGGTCGCCTTCGACGTCCTTGTTGGACTTGTGGTGCGACATGGCGCCTCCTCGCCCCCGATTCCGCCGGTACCTTCCCACTCAAACGCGCGCCCCGGGCCCCCGCAAGCCGGGGCCGCGATCACGGGGCGCCGCGCCCGGCCCCTCGGGGAACGCCGTCGACTCGAACGCCGCCGACTCGAACTGCGCCCGCTGGTCGGCGTCCAGCCGCAGCACGTCCACGAGCAGCCGCACCGTCTCCCGCCGGGGCCGCAGCGCCCCGCCCCGTTCCAGGTTGCGCACCGCGCGAACACTCAGCGTGGCGAGATCGGCCAGTTGCTGCTGGGTCAGGCCCCGGTGCTTCCGGTGTCCGTGCAGCATGTCGCCAAATCGCATCTTTCCCGACCTTTCCCTGTCCGCGTCAGCCGGCTGCTCTAGCCTTCGTAACGCGACCGGGGAACCGTCGGGTTCAGCGGCGAACCCGCGCGCGCTTCGGGCGGCACAACGAATCTGACCGTCCGTCACCACCTGGGCGGTCTTCCTCGGAGCGGCCTGCGGCGACACACTCGAAGGGCAAGCCGCCGCCGTACCCCGGAACGGAAAGGCCCGCCCCGTGCAACGCCTCGTCCTCAACAACGGCTCCGCCGTCCCGCGCGTCGGCCTCGGTGTCTGGCCGCTGACCGACGACCAGGCCTACACGGCCGTCACCCACGCGCTGGAGGCCGGCTACCGCCGCATCGACACCGCCCGGGTCTACCGCAACGAGGAGGGCGTCGGCCGGGCCGTCCGCGACGTCGGCATCCCCCGGCCGGAGGTCTTCCTCACCACCAAGCTGGGGAACGCCGACCAGGGCTACGACCGCACCCTCCGCGCGTTCGACGCGAGCGTGCGCAGCCTGGGCACCGACTACGTGGACCTCTACCTGATCCACTGGCCCCTCCCCCGGCAGGCCCGGTACGTCGAGTCGTACCGGGCCCTGGAGCTGCTGCACGCCGAGGGGCGCGCCAGGGCGGTCGGCGTCTCCAACTTCACCGCCGCGACGCTCGGACGGCTGCTGGCGGAGACCGGCGTCGTCCCGGCCGTCAACCAGATCGAGCTGCACCCCTACCTCCCCCAGGAGCGGATGCGCACGCTCGCCGCCGAGCACTCCATCGCCACCGAGGCGTGGAGCCCGCTCGCCCAGGGCGGCCGGCTGCTCGCCGAGCCCGCCCTCGCCCGGATCGCCGACCGGTACGGGAAGACGCCGGCCCAGGTGGTCATCCGCTGGCACCTCCAGCTCGGCAACCTGGTGATCCCCCGCTCCGCGACCCCGGCCCGGATCAGGGAGAACATCGGCGTCTTCGACTTCGCCCTGGGCCCGGAGGACCTGTCCGCCATCGCCGCCCTCGCCGACGGGGGCCGGATCGGCCCCGACCCGGACACCTTCGACCACCGGGGTTGACCAGGGGCACGGGGGCCTCAGGCCCTGCTGCGGAACCACCGGACGGTCTGTTCCAGGCCCTCGCGCAGGGCGGTCGGCTCGACCTCGGGGAACAGGGTGCGCAGCCGGGTGTTGTCCGCCTGGGAGTGCCGGACGTCTCCGGGGCGGGCTGCGGTGTGCTGCGGGTGCAGGGTCGTCCCGGTGGCGAGTTCGAGTTCGGCGATCAGGTCCAGCAGGGAGGTGCGGGTGCCGTAGGCGAGGTTCACCGGTTCGGGGTCGGCGACGGTGCGCAGCGCTGCCCGGGCGAGGATGCGGCAGACGGTGGCGACGTACGTGAAGTCGCGGGTCTGGCCGCCGTCGCCGTGCACCACCAGGGGCCGGCCGGTGGTCGCGGCGCTGATCCAGGCCGGCACCACGGCGGCGTAGGCGTGCCCGGCGGGCTGCCGGGGCCCGTAGACGTTGAAGAAGCGGAACGGGAGGACCGGCAGGCCGTAGGAGTGGTGGTAGGCGCTCAGGTACGCCTCGCCCGCGAGTTTGCTCGCGGCGTACGGGCTCATCGGGGCCGGGAGCAGGCCTTCGTGTTTGGGCAGGCGCGGGTTCGCGCCGTAGACGGAGGACGAGGAGGCGGCGATCACCTGCACGCCGCCCGCCCGTCGGGCGGCTTCCAGGACGGACAGCGTGCCGGTGGCGTTGGCGTGGTGGCTGGCGACGGGGTCGTTCACCGACCGGGGTACCGACGGGAGCGCCGCCAGGTGCACGATCGCGTCGATGCCGTGGAACGCGCGGTCCAGGAGGGCGGCGTCCAGGACGCTGCCTTCGAGGAAGTGGACGGCGAGTGGGGCGAGGTTGTCCTTGGAGCCGGTGGACAGGTCGTCCACGATCCGGACTTCGGACACCTGCGAGCACTCGGCCAGGGTGTGGGCGAGGTTGCTGCCGATGAATCCGGCGCCGCCGGTGATCGCGATCTTCATGCCGGTCCCTCCCTGTCAGAGGATGTCGATATTGTCGCCGCTGAGGCGTCGGCGGCAGTCCAGGACGTACGTGGAGCAGGCGGCGATGGTGTCGTAGTCGAACGCGTCGTGGTCCGTGAGCAGCACCACCGAGTCGGCGGCGGCGAGTTCACCGGGGGTGGCGGCCACCATCCGTACGCCGTCGAGCGCGTCGGCGGGTGCGGGCAGCGGGTGGACGACGTGCGGGTCCGCCGCGTGCACCTGCGCGCCCATCGCGAGGAGCAGTTCGGCGACGCGGGCGGAGGGGGTCTCGCGCGCGTCGCTGGTGTTGGCCTTGTAGGAGAGGCCGAGCAGCAGGACCCGGGAGCCTTCGACGGTCTTGCCGCGCCGGGCGAGGGCGTCGACGAGTCGGCGCACGACGTAGTCGGGCATGTGGCTGTTGACGTCGTTGGCGAGTTCGACGAACCGGAAGGTGCGGCCGGCCGTGCGCTCGGCCCACCAGGACAGGTACGACGGGTCGATCGGCAGGCAGTGCCCGCCCACGCCCGGGCCGGGGACGAAGCGCAGGTAGCCGTACGGCTTGGTGCTGGCGGCGTCGATCGCCTCCCACACGTCGACACCCAACTCGTGCGCGAACATGGCGAGTTCGTTCACAAGGGCGATGTTGACGTGGCGGAAGGTGTTCTCCAGGAGCTTGGTCAGCTCGGCGGTGCGGCAGGTGGTGACCGGTACGACGGCGTCGACGATCGAACCGTAGAACGCCTGGACGCGCTCCAGGGACGTCCGGTTCACCCCGGAGACCACCTTGGGCGTGTTCTCCAGGCGCCAGCGCGGGTTCCCCGGGTCGATCCGCTCGGGGCTGTAGCCCAGGTGGAAGTCCCGGCCGGCCACCAGCCCGGACACCTCCTCCAGGATCGGCCCGACCAGTTCCTCGGTCGTGCCCGGGTAGGTGGTCGACTCCAGGACGACCATCGCGCCCGGCCGGAGCAGCACGCCCAGCGTGCGGGCCGACTCGGCGACGTGCGAGAGGTCCGGCAGTCCCTCGCGCAGCGGGGTGGGGACGGTGATCACCGCGATGTCGAAGCCGCCGCAGTCCGCCGGGTCGGTGCTGGCGCGGTAGGCCCCGGAGGCGAGCAGCGGAGCCAGGCGCGCGGAGGGGACGTCCAGGACGTACGACTCTCCCGCGCGCAGCTGCCCGACCCGTTGCTTGTCCACGTCGAAGCCGACGACGCGGTGGCCGGCCTGCGCCGCGCGGACCGCCAGGGGCAGTCCCACGTAGCCCTGGCCGACGACGACCACCCGGCTGGGAGGCGTCGACGGGACGGACGGTGCGCGAGCGCTCAGGCGGTGCGCCGCGGCGTCGCCGGTGTCCTGCCGTGCGGGCATACACGTTCCCCTCCGGGCGAAACCGCCCCAGTTGTATCGGCATGCGCAAGACCACTGCCCGGCGGGGCGGCGGGTGCCGTCCGGGCCTCAGGACAGCAGGGTGACGACGTTGCGGGTGATGGCGCGCACCTGCGGGTCGAGGGGCAGGAGGCGGGCCCAGTCGGTGGTGGCGGCGGTGAACACCGTGCCGCCCCTGGTGTACAGGCCGAAGGTCGCGGCCCGGCCCGGGTCCGGGTCCTCGCGGGCGGCGAACTGCCAGCCGGCGGCCGGGTCCGTGGGCAGGTCGGCGACCCCCAGGATGGTGAAGCCGGCGGGCGTGCCGTCCGCTCCGGTCGCCACCGCCCGGTGGGCGGCGTCGCGGCGGTGGGCGGCGCCGTCGCACTCGTAGCCCACCAGGGCGTGTCCGGCGCCGAGGACGTCGCCGTCCCGCAGTCCGGTGCCCGCGAAGACCGGGTGGTCGGTGTGCTGGACGGTGAAGCCCAGCGGCGCCCGGCGGCCCGCCCAGTGGCCGCCGCCGCTGCGGTAGCTGACGCCCGTCAGCGCGTTCTCCGGGTCCGACTCCCACCAGTGGCCGGGGGAACCGCGCAGTCGGTCGACGTCGACGTCCCGGACGCCGGGCGGGTACTTGGCGCAGCGCAGGGCGGCGCCGTCGCCGCTCACCGTCACCCGCCACCAGCAGGTGTTCGCCCCGAACAGCGCGAAGTTGCCGCCCCGGTCGCGGAAGGCGGTGACGTTGCGGCGGACGTCCTCGCTCCAGTACTCGTCGTGGCCGGCGGAGATCAACAGCCGGTAGCCGTCGGTGAGTCGGGGTGACTCGTGCAGGTCGAGGTCGGTGCAGTAGTCGGCCGCGAAGCCGGCGGCCTCGAACCAGGCGATGAACGGGGCGTCCCAGTGCGCGAAGGTCTGCCGGGGGGTGCGCGGGTCGTGGGCGTCCGGGTGGCCCTTGACCGGGCCGCCGATGCCGCCGCCCGGGCGGCGCAGGCTGACGGTCCTGGTGCCGGCGCGCAGCGCGGCCTCGTCGTGGTGGAGGGGGCCGTACAGGCATCCGCCGCCACTTCGGTTGTAGGCGTGGTAGGTGAAGACCGGCACCTTGTAGAGGATGCGCGACGTCCGGGCGGGTTCCCGGGGCCGCACCACGAACAGGATCCGGGAGCGGCGCGCGTCCAGGGCCTCGGCGCCGGGCGGCGCCGGGTCCGCGGGCGCGGTCGTCGCGGGGCTCAGCACGGCGATGTACACCCCGGAGGGCCAGTCCGCGGGAATGGTGACGTCGTGGCCGGGCCAGCGCCAGTCCTGGTCGTGCCGCCCGGGCGGCGCGTACCGCCCCGGCCCCTGGACGGAGCCCAGGTGGCGGATGCGGGCGCCGCAGCGGAAGAAGTCGGCCCGGAACCGGGCCGCGCGGGTCGACACGTGCAGCCGCAGGGTGTCCCCGGCCCGCACGCTCGGCCGGGCCGGGTATCCGTCGACGGCCGGTCCGGCGGCGGACGCGGCCTCGCGCTGCGCTTGGGGCATGCGGTTCTCCAACCGGGGAGGGCGGCATCTTCTTGACTGATCGTCAAAATCTGTTCGCCGCCTGCTTGTTCGGCGATGATTCACCCCGCGGCCCCGGGAGGCCCGCGAGCACCCGGTCGGCCCGGCGCCGCCAGGTGTACCGGTCCAGGAGCTGCCGCCGGGCCTCGTCGCCGAGGGCGCGACGCAGGGCCCCGTCGGCGACCAGTCCGGCCAGGGCGTCGGCCCAGGCGTCCGGCTCGTCCGGCGGGCGCAGCAGGCAGTTGACGCCGTCCTGGAGGACCTCCCGCAGGACGGGGAGGTCGGAGGCGATGATCGGGCGGCCGTGGGACATGTACTCGAACAGTTTCATCGGCGAGGCCCAGCGCCCGGTCTCGCCGAGCCTGCCCCAGGTGTAGACCTTCCGCTGGTACGGGGCGAGGACGACGTCGAAGGAGGGGTAGTAGGAGGGGAGTTCGGCCGGCGGGCGGTGCCCGTGGAAGAACACGTTGGGCAGCCCGCAGGATCCCTCCCAGCGGGCCCGGTCCTCGGCGGCGCCGCCGATCAGGTGGAAGTCCAGACCGGGGAGCCGGTCGGCGAGTTCGAGGATCAGGTCGATCCCGCGTCCGTCGTAGAGGTGGCCGACGTAGCCGATCCGCGGCACGTCCGGGCGGCCCGGCAGCGTCGGTGCGGCCGCGGTCGGCGGGGCGGGCGGGTCGGCGCAGTCGGGGGCGACGAGGATCGGCAGCGGCCCCAGGGCGGCGTGGGCCTCCTGGAAGTCGCGGGCGAGCGCGTGGGTGATCGCGACGACCCGGGCGAGCCGCTGGTGGCCGAGGAGTCGGTGCTCCGTCCCGGGCGGGGACACGTCCCGGCGGATCTGGTGCACCTCGTAGACGAAGGGCGCGAGGTCCGCCGCGGCGGCGAGGCCGTACGGGTCGCGCCCGTAGACGAGGTCGGGAGCGGTGTCACCGGCCAGCAGGTCCCGGACCCGTTCGGCGCGCCGCCAGTAGCCGGCCGGGGTGTCCTCGGGGATGGGCACGGCGCGGATGGGGAAGCGGTGACGGACGCCGTAGTAGGCGTACGCGTCGTCGGCCGGGTACGAGCCGGGCGCGGTGTAGAGGGTGACGTCGTGCCCGGCGGCGGTGAACGCGTCGCACATCCGCATCACGTGGACGCCGTTGGCGAAGAACGAAGGGATGGTGCCGCCGTGCAGGTAGGCGATGCGCACTCCGGTCTACTCCTCGATCGGTGGGGGCACCGGCAACCGGTGCGGGTCGGCGGCGGGCCGGCGGGGCGGGGCGGGCTCCGGTGGGCCCGGCGGCGTCTCCTCCCGGTCGGCCGCGGGCGGCCCGGCGTCCGGGAAGAGGGTCAGGCCGCTGCTCCGCTCGACGACCGAGATGGCCTCCATCGGGCAGGTGAACGCCGCGTCCAGCACCCGTTCGTCGGGGGCGATCTCGCCGGCGGTCGGCCGTGATCGCCGGGTGTCGTCGATCGTGAAGCGCCCGGGAGCGGTGCTCGTGCACACCCCCGAACCGATGCACCGACGGCCGTCGACCTCGATCCGCCAGTCGCCTCCCATGGGCTCCCCCCTCCGTCCTGCGTTCCCGCTCCGCCTCCGGGAGGCGAAGGGCCGTGTCCACCCGAGCACGCGCGACGCCGTGGTGCGGGCGCACCCGGCGCTTTCGCCCCGGCCGACGTTTCCACCCCCTTCGAACCCACCCGCCACAATTCGCCGCACACGAACTGACGCGTATTCAATTGTCCATCAGAGGTGAATGATTGGCTGGTGGTGCCCCGGTGGTACGGGGGGTCGCCGACCTCAAATTACCTACCCTTCCGGCCGAGCGGAAGGCCGCGTCATCCGGCCGTCTTCGCCCGCGTCCGACCCGACCGACCTGGCCGGAACAGGGTGGAAGGCACCACCGCCCGTGGTCGCCGCCGAGGCGAAACCACCACCGTCCGGATGATGCGCCCCGGGCCGATCACCGCGGGGCGAAATCCGCGAAAACCGCAGACGACCGAGTGCGGGCCCCTTCTCCGGAAATTCCGCGCCCGCCCGGTATTTCACTCCGATCCCCGTGCGGAATCCCGTTCCCGCAGTTCGGGCGGCAAGCCCGGATTCCGGACTCCTCCACGTAGGCCGGTACACCCACCGTGTCCGGCCGCTCACCCTTGGCGGCGCCGAGCCCCCTCCCGGACGATGACACCGCCGGTGACTCCTGCCGAGAACGGTGGGGCCGGTGAGGTGAAGGGAGTCCTCGATGAACGAGGAGATCGAGCAGGTCGTGGAAGAAGACCTCCCCGAACTCGCGCTGATGGTCGACGTCCCCTCGCGCGACTAGGGACCTGCGCGCCGTGGGGGGGGGGGGGGGGGGGGGGGGGGGGGGGGGTGGTGTGGGGGGGGGGGGGGGGGGGGTGGGGGTGGGGGGGGGGGGGGGGGGGGGTGGGGGGGGGGGGGGGAGAGAGGGGGGGGGGGGGGGGGGTGCTCCCCCTTGGACGCCACCCCCCCA
>NZ_JBWKER010000018.1:0-37560 GCF_056435345.1 Kitasatospora sp. NPDC043950 | reverse complement strand
CCAACTTCTTGCGGGGGTTCGACCCCCCTTCGCGCAACTAGGAACTTAAGCCCCGGGGGGGGGCCCTCCCCCCCCCCCCCCACGTCCTTTGTCCGGGAGGCAGGTGCCAGTCCAGGAGCAGGGACCAGGAGCTGGGAAGGGAGAGCATGGACGTCGAACCGGACGCCCACGAGGCCGTCGAGGACCGGGCGCGGCTGCTGGAACGACTGCGCGCGGTGCTCGACCGGGCGGAGCTGCCGTCACCGCCGGGCGACGGACTGCGTCATCCGGCGGCCGTCGACGCCGTCCACACCGTGCAACAGGCACTGCGGTCCGGTCCGCTGTCCCCGGAGCTGCGGCGGGCGCTGGCGGCCCGGCTCGACCACGTGCCGCCGCCCGTCTTCGGCCCGGCCGAACCGCAGGACCACCTGAGCCGCAGTGTGGCCCGCGCGCTGCGGTCCATCCCGGCCCGCGCCGGCGCGGACGGCGCGCCGGTCACCGCCGACGCCGTCCGGTGGCGCGGGTCCGAGCGGGAGGCGCTGGCCCAGTCCCTCGGCCTGCTGGCACGGGTCTGGCCCGAGGCCGCGGCCGAGGTGCGGGAGTCGGTCACCGAGGTCGCGCTGCTGACGGGCGACGCCATCGACGGGTACACCGACTTCACCGTGCACGGTGCCGTCCTCGTCCACCGCGCGCGGCTGACGGCGAGCGCCGCCGGGCTGCCCGGTCCGGTGCGGTTCGCCGAGGCGCTGGTGCACGAGGGCGCGCACACCAGGTGCAACGCCGCCGCCCTCGCAGAACCGTTCCTGCTGCCCGACCGGCCCGCCGACCCGGACGCGCCGGGCCGGCACACCGACCTGCTGGTCGCCACTCCGCTGCGGGCCGACCCCCGGCCGCTGACCGGACTCTTCCAGCAGACCGTGGTCCTGGCGCGCAGCGTGCTGCTCTACCGGCGCCTCACCGGTCTGGGCCCGGCCGTCGACGCCCGGCACCAGGACCTGCTGGCCTCCGCGCACCAGGCCGTGACCACCCTGACCGCCCACACCGAGACCCTCACCGCGCACGGCCGGCGGGTGCTCGCCCAGTGCGCCACCGTCCTCGGGGGGCCCGCGTGACGGCGTGGACACCCCAGGTGTTCACCCCCTACCCCGACCAGCCGGAGCTGCTGTTCGCCCGGGTCGCCGCCCGGTCTCCCGCATTCGAGGGCACGAGCGCCGCGGACGGCGCGCCGGTGCTGGTGGGCAGCGCCGCCGGGCACGACCGGGACCAGGTCGCCACCGGAGCCCGCGGAGAACTCCTGGAACGCCTCGGAAACGTGCTGGCCGGGCGCGAGGCCGAGACGGCCGCCGAGGTCGTCACCACCCACCGGGAGCTGCGCCGGCAGGGCGTACCCGCGCTGGCCCCGCCGGTGCGGCCCGACGCCCGCCGGCTGTGGGTGCGCGGTCGCACCGTCCGGGGCGCGGAGGTGCTCGTCCCGGCGGGCTCGGCCTTCCTGCAGCACCGCCCCCCGGCCGGCTGCGACGCCGCGCCCGCCGCCGGCTCCACCGGCATCGCCGCGCACCCCGACCCCGCCGCGGCGGCGCGGCACGCGGCCTGGGAGGTGCTCGAACGCGACCTGGTGCGCCGCAGCTGGTACGGGCTCTCCGACCGGCCGCCGAGCCTGCTCCCTGCCGTCCCGCCACCGCCGCTGGCCGCGTTCCTGCGGGCCGGCGAGCTGGTGGCGACCGCGTTCACCGTTCCCGCCCCCGCCGGAACCGCCTGCGCCGTCGTGTGCGTGCACCGGGCCGACGGCACCGGCCAGGCGTTCGGGGCCCGCTGCGGGCCGGCGGACACGATCGGGGCCCTGGTCGAGAAGGCGGCCTACGAGGCTGTGATGGTGCGCTGGAGCATGCGGACGCAGGTCGCACGCCGCACCTGGGAGCGGTGGCACGGCGCCACTCCCCCCGCCACCGCCGTCCAGCACGCGCTCTGGACGTTCCACCGCCAGGACAGCCTGCGCCTGTGGGGTGTGCGTCCGCCCCCGGCCGGTCGGCCCGGCAGCGCCGGGCGCACCGGCCCGCAGCACGCCCTCGCCCGGCACACCGACCCGCTGCTCGTCCTCGCCGGGCACACCGGCCAGGACGTGGTCCTCGTCGAGACCACCGCGAAACCCGCCCGCGACGCCGGGGTCCGGGTGGTTCGCGTGATCGCCCCCGGCACCCTCCCGCTGCCCTCCGGCCCCGGCCCCGGCCGCCCGCACCCCTTCGGTTAGGAGCCCCGTGAACCCCGCCCCTTCGGACCCCGCCCCCGTGAACCCCGCCCCCGTGAACCCCGCCCCCGTGAACCCCGTGCCCTTGAACCCCGCCCGTTCGGGCCCGCCCCCTTCGGACCCCGGGCCCGGCTACGCCACCGAGTTCGCGGAGACGTACGACCGCTGGTTCGCGAAGCCCGGCGTGAGCGGGGCGACGGTCGACGCGCTCACCGCCCTCGCCGGCGCCGGGCCCGTCCTCGAACTCGGCATCGGAACCGGCCGGTTGGCCCTGCCGCTGAAGGCGCGCGGGATCGACGTGCACGGAGTCGACGGCTCCGAGGGCATGGTCCGGCGGCTGCGGGCCAAACCCGGGGGCGCCGACATCCCCGTGACGATCGGCGACTTCGCCGAGGTGCCGGTCGCCGGGAGCTACACCCTGGTCTTCCTCGGCGGCGGCACGTTCTTCGAACTGCCCGACCAGGCCACCCAGGCACGCTGCTTCGCCAACGCGGCGGCGCACCTCGCCCCCGGCGGCCTCCTCGTCCTCGACGCCCACGTGCCCGAAGCCCTCGCGGCGGCCACCGGCCCCGAGGTCGTCGCGGAGGGCGACGACCACCTGGTGCTCTGCCACCGCCGGCTCGACCCGTCGACCCAGCGCTACCGCTCGCACTACGTCATCCAGGAGGACGGCCGCACCCGGCACCTGCACGTCGAGTTCCGCTACGCGGGCCACGGCGAGCTCGACCTGATGGCGGGCCGGGCCGGGCTTCGACTCAAGGAACGCTGGGGCGACTGGGCGGGAGCGCCCTTCACCCGCGACAGCGCCTACCACGTCTCCGTCTACGAACGCCCCTGACCGCCACCGATGGAGAGCCGCGTGAGCCGGACCGAACACATCGAGCCCTTCCCCTTCCCGCACCGGGACGGGCTCGAACCGCTCCCCGAATTCGCCCGGCTGCGCCGCGAGGAACCCGTCGTCCGGGTCCGGCTGCCCAGCGGCGACACCGCGTGGCTGGTGACCCGGCACGCCGACGTCCGCCGCGTCCTGGCCGACCCCCGCTTCAGCCGCGCCCGCGCGACCCGGGGAACGGGCCCCCGGATCAACCGCACGACCACGCTGCCCGACTCGATCCTGGCCGCCGACCCGCCCGACCACTCCCGGCTGCGCCGGCTGGTCTCGCCCGCGCTCAACGCCCGCCGGGCGGAGGCGATGCGACGCGGCATCGCCGTCCTGACCGGCGACCTGCTGACGGCCCTGGCACCGCGCCCGCGCCCCGCCGACCTCGTCGCGCACTTCACCCGGCCGCTGCCCCTGACCGTCATCTGCGACCTGCTGGGGACACCCCGCGTGGACGGCGACCGGCTCGACGCCTGGGACGACGCGGTGCGCAGCGTCACCGCCCTGACGGACGCCGAGGTGATGGCGGCCGTGGAGGAGATGACCGGCTACCTCACCGGGCTCGTCGCCGCCAAACGGGCCCACCCCGCCGACGACATGCTGAGCGCCCTCATCGCGGCCCGCGACGACGGCGACCGGCTGAGCGAGGGCGAACTGATCTCGTTCTGCATCGTCCTGCTCACCGGCGGCTACGGCACCACCTCGGACCGCCTCGCCGGTCTGGTCCACCTGCTGCTGGAACAGCCCGAACGCTACGAACTGCTGTGCCGCGAGCCCGCGTTGATCCCCGGTGCGGTCGAGGAGCTGCTGCGGTACGCGCAGGCCACCGTGGGCGCCAACCTGCGGGTGAGCACCGAGGACGTGGTGCTGGGCGGGGTGACGGTCAAGGAGGGCGAGGCGGTGATCGCGCTCACCTCGTCGGCCAACCACGACGAACGCGTCCACCACCGGCCCGACCTGCTCGACCTCACCCGGGACACCCCGTCACACCTGGCCTTCGGGCACGGCGCCCACTTCTGCGTCGGCGCGCAACTCGCCCGGGTCCAGCTCCAGGAGGCCCTGTCCGGTCTCGTCGCCCGTTTCCCGACCCTCCACGCGGCCGGCGCCCCCGACTGGAAACGCGGCCAGATCACCCGGGCCCCGCGCACCCTGCCCGTGGGGTGGTGACACCCGCACCCCGGGCCGGCCCGCCCCCCGGGGGATCACGGCCGCAGGAACGCCCGGCCGTCACCCCCGGTCACGGCTCCGCCCGCTCCGGTGCGCGTTGCAGGCGGAACGCGTCCGCGAGGACCGCCTGGGCCAGCACCCGGGCCGGGCCGCGCGCCGTGGTGCGCCCCGTGGTGAGGGCGAACTCGATGGTACCGAGGCTGGGCAGGCCCGGCTGGTCGGGCAGCACCCGCAGGCCCGACGGGATCAGGCTGCGGGCGTGCGGCACCACCCCGAGGCCGGCCAGCGCGGCGGCCCGGACCCCGGAGAGGCTGGTGCTGGTGCAGGCGATCCGCCAGGGCCGCCCGTCGCGTTCGCAGACCTCCAGGGCGCGGACCCGGGTGAAGCTGGGCGGCGGGTAGACGATCAGCGGCAGCGGCTCCGCCGGGTCCGTCCGGAAGTCCTCCGCCGCGATCCACACCAGCTTGTCCTGCCGCACCAGTTGCCCCTGTGAGCCGCCGCCGGGCGGGCGCTTGCCGAGTACCAGGTCGAGCCGTCCGTCGGCCAGCTGCTCGTAGAGCACGGCGCTGAGGCCGACGGTGAGTTCGAGGTCGACCTGGGGGTTGCTCCGCCGGAAGCTCCGCAGGATCTGCGGCAGCTCGGTGTGGGCGAAGTCCTCCGAGGCGCCGAACCGCACCCGCCCGCGCACCTGCGTCCGCGCGAAGTAGCCGAGCGCCTGCTCGTGCGCCTCCAGGATCGTCCGGGCGAAGCCGAGCATGGCCTCGCCCTCGCCGGTGAGCTGCACGGAGTGGGTGTCGCGCAGGAAGAGCTGCCGGTCGGCGGCCGTCTCCAGCCGCCGCACGTGCTGGCTGACCGTCGACTGCCGCAGCCCCAGCCGCTGGGCGGCCCGGGTGAAGCCGCCGGTCTGGGCCACCGCGAGGAAGGACCTCAACTGCACCGGATCGAACATCCGGCCATTCTATCCGCTGATATCACGGATCATGATGACAGTGAGTGCCGCCAGCGGGATTCACAATCACCCCGGCGGGCGGCAGGCTGGGGCCATCCCACCCGAACCGCCACCGCGGAGAACCATGCCTCGCCCGAACCACCCGCTCCGCTCCCACCTGCCCCGCCGCCCCGCCCGCCTCCGGGTCGACCCGTTCATCGCCGCCCTGCTGGGCACCGTGGCAGTGGCCGCCCTGCTCCCCGCCCGCGGCAGCGCCGCACCGGCCTTCTCGGACGCCGCCACCGGCGCGGTCGCCGTCCTGTTCTTCCTCTACGGCGCCCGGCTCTCCGCCCGCGAGGCCTGGGAGGGGCTCAGGCAGTGGCGGCTGCACGGCGCCGTGCTCGCGGTCACCTTCGGCCTCTTCCCCCTGCTCGGGGTGGCCGCCCACCTGCTGGTGCCGGCGGTGCTGTCGCCACAGCTCTACCAGGGCCTGCTGTTCCTGACCCTGCTGCCCTCCACCGTGCAGTCCTCGATCGCCTTCACCTCCATCGCCCGCGGCAACACGGCCGCGGCGGTCTGCAGCGCGACCTTCTCCAGCCTCTTCGGCATCGTCCTGACCCCGCTGCTCGCCGCCGTGCTCCTGCACACCAAGGGCGGCGTCTCGCCGGGCACCGTGCTGGAGATCGCCGAACAACTCCTGCTCCCCTTCGCCGCCGGCCAGGTGCTGCGCCGCTGGATCGCCGCCTGGATGGCCCGCCACCGCGCCGTCCTCGGCCTGGTCGACCGCGGCTCGATCCTGCTGGTCGTCTACAGCGCCTTCAGCGCCGCCGTGGTGGGCGGGGTGTGGGGTGCCCTCTCCCTGCCCCGACTGGCGGCACTGCTGGGGGTGGAGGCGGCGCTGCTGGGGCTGGTCCTGACCGCGACGCTGCTGGTCGGCCGCCGGCTCGGGTTCGGCCGGGGCGACCTGGTCGCGATCGTCTTCTGCGGCTCCAAGAAGAGCCTGGCCAGCGGCGTCCCGATGGCCACCGTCCTCTTCCCGGGCCCGGCGGCCGGGCTGATGGTGCTGCCGCTGATGCTCTTCCACCAGCTGCAACTGATGGTCTGCGCCGTCCTGGCCCGCCGCTGGGGCGCGCAGGCCGAGGGCGCCGGGGCCACGGCACAGCCGACGGCCGCGCCGGCCCTCGACCACGTGGCCTGACGGACGCCGCGCGCCCTCAGCGGCCGACGACGTCGACGGCCGTTGAACCACTTCACGGTGCCGAGGTCGACCAGGGCCCGGCGCCCCTCCGTCGACCGGCCGGCCGCCACCTTCCCGGTGTCCACCTTCCCGGTGTCCGCCCGCCCGGTGTCCGCCCACGCCGGAGGGCCGGACCGCAGCGCTGGACCATTCGAGGCGTATCGGCGGGATCCCCGGGATGGCGACGGCCGGAATTCCTCGCGCCGTGCCACCGTCCCCCTTCGGCCCACCCCGCTCCGAGTGCGAGGGCCTCACCCCCGGTCCGACGAAAGAAAGGGAATCCACGTGTCCGTACGCCGAAGCGCCGTCACCGTGTCCGCCGTTCTCGCCGCCGCCCTGTGCACCGCCGTGCCACCGGTCGCCGACGCCGCCCCGACGGCCGCCGCGGAAATCCTGAACTGCACCGTGAACGCCGCCGTCAACTTCAGCCCGCCGCTCTCGGCCGGCCCGGAGGCCACCACCGTGGCGATCGGCGGGACGGTGAGCGGCTGCCTCGACTCCCAGGGCGGCCCGACGGCCGTGACGGGCGGCACCGTCACCGCGACGCTCAAGTTCGGCACGCTCAGCTGCAACCCGCTGACGCCGCCGGCCATGGCGCCGGGTTCCACCGCGACCTTCACCTGGAACCTGAAGGACGGCACGCAGGCGAGCAGCACCATCACCGACATCGCCGTCGTCGACGTCGACGGGGCCGGGACCCTCACCGGCACCGTCACCGGCTCCTCCACCCGCCTGGCCGGGGAGAACCTGACCACCGTCCTCAACATCGACAGCGACCAGCCGATCCTGGACAACTGCGTCGACGTCCTGCTCGGAGTCGGCCAGCCCATCGCCCAGTCGACGCTGACCGCCGACGCCGCCTTCAGCTGACACCAGGCCGACCTGCCGTCCCTCCGCCCCTCCGTCCCGCTGACCTGTCGTCCCTCCGACCCGCGCAGGGCCACCCCGCACGTGGCGGGCCCTGCGCGCGTCGGCGCAACCACCGCACGTTGGCGTCGAGTTGTCACCACGCCTCCCGTCGTCCGACCACCGCCCCGGGTCAGCCCGCAGGGTCGGTGAGCCGGTAGACCGTGATGCCGGCGGCGCTCGCGACGGGGCGGTAGCCGGCGGCGGGGAGGGCGCGGAGGGCTTCGGCCTCGTCGCGGGCGGAGAGGAGCCCGTCCCGCGGGTGGTCGGCTGCCACCACCCAGTCGGGCCGCGCGCCGGGGGCGCCCGGGTAGCGGGGGAAGAGGTAGACCCGGGTGCGGCCGGTGAGTTGGGCCGCGAAGCCGTTGGCGGCGGCCACCTCGGCGCCGTCCGGGATCCGGCGCAGCAGCGCGCTCACCGCGTCGACGGTCGCGTCGCGCTGCCAGGTGGCGGGGCGGGCCAGCTCCGCGAGGGGCTGCGAGGGCAGGGCGGCGGCCGTCACGGCGAGCCCGACGGCCACGGAACCGCGGACCGTCCACCGCCGCAGGCCGTGCCGGGCCCGGAACCGGAGCCGAAGCCGGGTCAGGGCGTCGACGAAGGCGAGGAAGACGATCGGCATCAG
The DNA here is from genome assembly GCF_056435345.1 of Kitasatospora sp. NPDC043950. Classification (NCBI taxonomy): domain Bacteria; kingdom Bacillati; phylum Actinomycetota; class Actinomycetes; order Kitasatosporales; family Streptomycetaceae; genus Kitasatospora; species Kitasatospora sp. NPDC043950. The sequence goes on along the minus strand of NZ_JBWKER010000018.1, from coordinate 29,596 downwards.
GACGGCGCCGTAGTGGAAGTCCGTCCCCCAGTAGGACGGGTTGGTGGACCAGAAGCGCCAGCCCAGCGTCGGCAGGGCGAGCAGGATCAGCGGGGAGCGCAGCGCCAGGAACGCGGTGGGGGCCAGAATCGTGACGACGGTGTGCCACTTCTCGCCGGGCAGGAGCAGCCTGGTCACGGGGTTGCCGGCCGGGCCGTCGACGCTGGAGAGGTAGGTGTAGGCGCCGTCCGGGTTGAGGGCCGGGATGACGACCAGCAGCACCAGGAGCAGGGTGGCGGCGGAGAGCGCGACGACGCCCGCGCCCAGTCGGCGGCGGCCGTGCCAGAACAGGTAGCAGCCGATGACGGCGACCGTCGCCGCGAGGTCCTCCTTGACCAGCAGCAGCGGCAGGGCGAAGCCGACCGCCGACCGCCACTGCCGGAGCATCAGCCGCTCCAGAGAGAACGTCAACAGTGGTACGGCGAAGGCGATTTCGTGGAAGTCGAAGCCGACGGCCTGTTGCAGGCCGACCGACAGCCCGTACGCCACCCCGATGCCCGCGCCCGCCCACCGGCCGACCGCCCGCACCGCGGCCCTGGTCACGGGGACGGCGGACACGGCGACCAGCGCCGCCTGGGCGACCAGCAGGGTGAGCGCGGAGGGGAAGACCCGGTAGAACGGTGCGAGGGTGGCCAGGATCGGGTGGAAGTGGTCCCCGAGCAGGTGGAAGCCCGGCCCCTTCAGCTCGGAGACCGGCGCGCGGCCCTCGGCGTAGCCGCGGACGGCCTGCTCGAAGATGCCCAGGTCGAAGCCGTTCGTCCGCAGGTGCAGGTGACGGGAGACGGACAGCGCGGTGTAGGCGGCGAACAGCACGGCGGCGAGCGCCCAGGGCAGCAGGGCCGCACCCGCCCCCTCGGCGGCGGGCCGCCGCCGTTCGGGCACGGGCCGGGTCTCGGCCGTGGCGCGGGCTGCACGGATCGGGCTCAGGGGCAACGGGGGCTCACTTGCGACGAGGCGGACGGGGGAGTGACCCCAGAAGCCTCCGACCAACCCGCTGAAGATCCGCTGAAGAAGTCTGAGCACACCTTCAGGAACCGTGACGCCCCCGTGCCCGCGTACGCGGGTGCGCTCGCGTGCGCGCGGTCAGGACACCGGTGCGCGGGGGGCGAAGTCCGGCAGGCGTTCCAGGCTGTCGGCGACCGCCGCGAAGCCGTAGTCGATCATCCGCCGCTCGTACCCGGCGACGGCGGTCAGCCCGGCCAGCAGCAGCTGGCGCAGCACGTGCCGGTCGACGGCGGTTCCCCCGTCCACCGCGCCGAGCCGGCGCAGCTCGCGCAACTGCTGGTCGACCACGCGCCGCTCGCCCGCCATCGGGCCCGTGACGGCCTCCAGCAGGGGGTGCAGCCGCTGCGGCAGGCACTGGCGCAGCGCGGCGCGCCCGTGCTCGTTCAAGCCGATCCGGAAGCCCTGGTACCGGCTGTGCGCCCCCTCCTCCCGCTCAAGGACCCGCACCTCCACGCCGGCCCGGAGCAGCCCGTGCGCCAGGCAGAGCCCCCCGAGCCCGGCCTCGGCCACCAACACCTTCGTGCCCACTCCCCCGTCTGTCGCGTGCCCTGCGGTCACCGCCCGCGATCCGCCGCGATCCGCCGTACCGCCAGCCTCCCCCACCGGCCTGGCACTTCGTCAGTGATCTTTTTTTCCCGAACCACATGACAACTGTCACTGCGCACGGCCCACCGGCCGGAGGCCCCGCAGGCCCCACGCGCAGACCGTCCGGTGACTGGAGGCGAACCGCCGGGCCCTGCGGCTCTCCAACCGCCACGACCGGCCCGAGGAAGGAGGCCGCCGACCAGGTCGGCGAGTTGACCCCCTGGTAGCGCCCGCGGGTGCTCGTCGCAACGTCCCGCCCCGGGGACTACTCCGCGCCGGGCGCCGCGTGATGGATCTCGGTGATCCTCGCAGCCGCGTCGAACCCGAGGACCGGGTCGGGGCGGTCGGAGAGCAGGCTCTCGTACAGCGGCCGGTAATGGGCCACCTTCCGGGCCGTCCGACCGTCCGTCCCGAAGGCGGCGAGCAGGTCACCGTCCCGGGCTGCGAAGCCGGTCATGGAGGTGTGGTCGATCCACACCTCCACGCCCGCCCGGCCGAAGACCAGACTGCTCTCCTTGCTGCTGGAGCCCGTGAGCCAGCTGCTGCGCAGACGTGCGGTGCCCGACTCGCCCCGGGACCGGTACTCGGCGATGCACCACGCGCTGGCGCCGCCGTCCAGTTGCCGGGCGGAGGTGAGCGCCGTGAGGTCGACCAGGCGGGTGAGCATGCTGAGCTGGTTCACCCCGGAGTCCATCCAGCTGGAGCCGTAGGACTCGTAGGCATCGGTGCCCTTGAGGACGTAGGGGTCGTAGAACGCGGAGGTGACGGCCGTGACGGGCCCCCACTCGGGGTGCTCGGCAAGCAGTTCCGCCGCCCAGCCGACCTCCGGAGAGAAGGCGAAGTGGTGCGCGGTGAACAACCGGCCCCGCACGTCGACCGCTTCGTCCAGCGCGCGGATCCGCCCGAGCGAGGCGAGGTCGTGGACGAGGGGTTTCTCGACCAGCACCTTGGCCGTGGAGAGCCGGAGAGCCTGGGCCGCCAGCTCCGCGTGCGTGTGCGTGGGAGTGGCGAGCACGAGCAGATCGGGTCGGTGCTCCGCGAGCGCGTCGTCCAGGCCGGCGTAGTGACGCGGGGTGGTTCCACGGAACGAGGGCGGTTCCGGCCGGTTCGGATCGACCGTGAACTCGACCAGTACATCGGCCCGTTCGGCCAGGACTGTGAGATGGGTCTGTGCGATGGTGCCGACGCCGACGAGGCCGACGCTCACGAGGTCAGTCATCAAACTCTGCTTTCTCCGGACGACTCGGCCGAGGTGCGGGGGCCGGGGAGAGTCATCGACGTGTCACCACCGCTGCCCAGCGACCCAACGACGCGACGGGGCCGTCCACCCAGCCGACGGCAGGCAGGTGCTCCGCGGCTGCGAGGGAGCCGTCGATCCAGGAGGTCGCGATGGGAACCCAGTAGGTGTTGCCTCCGGACGTACGGGTGCGCGCATCGAGCTCGGATCGCGTGCGACGAGCACCCTCGTGGTCACCGGCGAGGACGCCGAGGAGGATCTCGGCCACGTCCGCCAGGTTGTGGCCGCCCCGGTAAGCGATCCCGTCCGCAAGATGCCGGGTGTCTCCTACTGCGGACCGGGCAGCGCCGACGTCGCCGGCCATGGCGTGGGCCACCGCCTCGGCGGACCGGAGCTTGACCAGTTCGACGGGGTTGGGCACCAGGTCGAGCAGTTCCCGGGCCCGGCCCGCCGCGTCGGCGACGGCTGCCGTGTCCCCGGACCAGCAGGCGGTCTGCGCCAGGTTGGCGAGTGCCTTCGCCTCTGCGGCGGCCAGTCCCTCGCGCCGCGCCAGGCCGATCGCCTCGTGGTAGACGGAAGTCGCTTCCTCGAAGCGGGCGTTGACCCGCCAGATGTGCCCGGTCAGCCGGAGCCGTTCGCCTTCGTCCTCCGGGCCACGGACCGGTTGTTCATGCAGGGAGGCGAGAGCGGCCGCGAACCGCCCGTTGAGGTAGTCGAAGTCGCTGAGCCAGTAGCGGGCGGCCGCGTCGAACTCGCCCCCCACCAAGCCCCGGTAGATCTCCGCGGCCTGCGTGTAGTCGCCGTGGTTGCGCAGGGCGTGGGCGAGGTGGATGCGGACCAGCTGTGCCGTTCGGCCACCGTGCCGCACGCCTCCGGCCGCGCCGCCGAGCAACTCGATCGCCTCCTCGACGCGGCCGGTCCGGCGGAGCTGGACTCCCCGGATGGCGGCCCGGATCGCCCGGTACTCGGGGAGGCCCACCGGGGCGCCGGTAAGACCGGCTCCGAGCTCCGACCACTGGCCGGCCTCGACGAGTCGCTGCGTGGCCAGCGCCATCCAGTCGTCGAAGACACCGTGCTCGGCAGAGAGCTTGAGCCCGGTTTCGAGGGCTTGCGCCGTCGCCACCCGCCCGCCGGAGGCGCCCAGGCGTTCGCCCAGCCAGCTCAGCAGCCGGGCGGCGACCTCACTGCGGTCACGATCCGACCAACCGTCAGGAAGCGTCCGGTCCGCCTCGCCGATGGCCTGCCGCAACGCCACGTGCAACGCGTACGGGAACGCATAGGCGTCGTCGTGTGTCAGGAACGGTCGGCGAAGGAACCGTGCCACGCTCCCGTCGGAGACTCCGGGTTGACCGGCGCGCAGCAGCTCCGCGCCCACCCGGTCGGTGAGCGCGGCTGTTCGGACCAGGTCGCGTTCCTCCCGGGGGAGGTCCCTGATCGACCGGGTCGCGACGGCTGTGAACGAGCCGCCGAAGTCCGCCACGGAAGGTTGCCCACCGCGTGCCAGCAGGGCGGCGCAGTGGGAGACCGACAGGTCCAGGTACAGGGGAAGCCCCTGGCCGCCGGAGATGACGCGTTCCCGGATCTCCGCCGACATCGCGGGCTCACCGTCCCGGACGAGGGCCTCACGGAGATAGCTGTCCGCGTCGGAGTCCGACAGGTACCCCACGAGGTGCTGCCGTGGTTCGGCCGTGTCGTTGCTGAAGTGCAGATGGGGCCAGCACTCCGGGCCGGTGAAGTCCAGCTCGCCGCCCGCACCCGAGTCGGCCCAGTCGATCCGGTTCCGGCCGGTGATGACGAACAGCACGTTCGGCATCAGATAGGCGCAGCGCTGGACGAACCGTTCCACTGCGCGATCGGCCTGACCGTTGACCACCTCGAAGGTGTCGAGGAAGACGCACACCCGGGGCCGCCGGCCCGGCCGACCGCCCCGGGGCTGCCGTTCCAAGTCCCAGGCCAGCAGGTACGGGAAGTACGAGAGCGTCTCGTAGTCGGCGTCCGCCTCGACCAGTTCGGCGAACAGATCGCAGTCGGCCAGCAGCCGGCCCTCCCGCACCCGGTCCCGGACAGCGCGGTACGTGACCAGCGCGGCCCGGTGGGCCAGTCCGGTCAGACCTCCCAGACCACCCGGGTCGACCTGCTTCACGGCCTCCGCGATCTGGTCACCCAGCGCGATGCTCCGCGAGGCGCGCCGCAGCGCCGGCGAGGCGTCCAGGAACTCCTGCAAGGCCTCGCCGGGGTGGGCGCGAGCCCAGTAGGAGGCCAGTGCCAGGTCGAAGGCCGGCCAACGGCTCCCCAACTGGCCCAGGGCGGCCCTCAGACGCAGCAACAGGCTCTCGATGTCGCCGGCGCCCTCCTCCGAGAGATCGATCCGCACGGTCACCACGTCGTCGCGCTCCTTCTCCCGCGCTTCGGCGAGGAGGCGGCGCTCCAGCTCGTGGGAGAGCGTCGTCTTGCCTATGCCACCCACGCCGTAGAAGGTCAGCACATTGCGGCGGCCCTGCCCGCGGTCCACGACCGGCGAGACCTCGGCCTCGTCCAGCATCCGGTGAAGCTCGTCGACCGACCGGGCGAATGCGGCCACTTCGTCGACCCGGTTGGTGAAGACCTGCTGAGCCGTGACGGTGGACGAAAGGCCGCTCATGAATGCAGCCCTCAGGTTCACCCGTGCCATGCGGCCTCCAGACGTGCGTCGAGCCACGGTCGGTTCGGCGGCATCTCCCGTGACAGGATGCCGTGCTGAAATCTTGTCAGTGATTGCTGCGGCGCCACAATCTCGTCCATGGGGATTTCAGACGGCCGACCCCGTGCGTTCCTCGGCCACGACGATGGGGCGCGGCGGGGCCTCGGGTAGGCTCCCCGAGCATGTCTCAACCTGCGTGGCGTGCCGCATCCGCCGACTGGTCGATCCGTTGGGGTGCGGCGTCGAGGAGTTACGGTTCGTCAAGGAGCCTGATACCGGCGCTGGATGTCGTACGCGTCGGACTGGATCGTGGCGCCCGCACTCCCGGAGTGGGACCGTCCGATTCCGGCAGGAGTGCCTTTCCCGGGTGTGCAGCCCGATGACCACGCCGACCGTGGAGGAGATCGGCACGCCGCCGTTGCGGCTCGCGGGCGAGCCGCGCCGGCACGCCTCGGGGCAGGTCCCGGCGCGCGTGACGTACCTGGGCGCGCGGTGATCCGCCGCATCCGACGGCTGGTCCGCCTCGTGGTGCCGGACCGCAAGGGCCTGTCGCTGGCCTGGAGCACGATCAGGGGGCGCAAGGGCGGCTTCGTCGGCTCCTTCGTCGCGATCGCCGCGGGCTCGGCGGTGATCACCGCCTGCGGGATCCTGCTGATGTCCGGGCTCAGCAGCGGGGTGGCCCCCGAACGCTACTCGGGCGCGGCGGTGGTCCTCGGCGGAGAGCAGTCGTACTGGCTGGACGAGAGCTCCGAGGTCCGCTACAGCGAGCGCGTCACGCTGCCCGCCGACAAGGTCGCCGCCGTCGCCGCCGTGCCCGGTGTCCGCTCCGCCGTCGGCGATGTCGACGTCGAGGTCGGCGTGCTGGCCCCGGACGGCCGCGCGGTGGGCGGCCCGGACGGCTTCCCCGTGGTCGGGCACGGCTGGTCCGCCGCGGTGCTCGGGCCGTTCGCGGTGCGCGCGGGCAGCGCGCCCGCCGGGCCCGACGAGGTCGTACTCGACGCCGGGCTCGCCGCGCGCGCCCACGTGTCGCCCGGCGCGACGGTGCGGCTCGTGGTCGGCTCGGTCGCGTCGCCGTACCGCGTGGTGGGCGTCGCCGCCCCGCCGGGGGGCGAGTTGGGCCGCCAGTCCGCGGTGTTCTTCACCGACGGCCGGGCGGCCGAGCTGTCCGGCCGTCCGGACCGGGTGGACGCGATCGGTGTGCGGGCCGGGCCCGACGTCACCCCGGAGCAACTGGCCGGCAGGATCACGGCCGCCGTGCCGGGCGTGGTGGCCCACACCGGCGCGGAACGCGGCAACGTGGAGTTCTTGGACGTGGGCGACGCCCGCAGCCTGGTGGTCGAGACGTCGGCGTCGTTCGGCGGCACCATGGTGCTGATCGTGGTGTTCGTGGTGGCGAGCACGCTCGCGCTGTCGGTGCGGCAGCGCGGGCGCGAACTGGCCCTGCTGCGTGCCATCGGCGCGACGCCCCGGCAGATCCACCGGATGATCGGCGCCGAGATGACCCTGGTGTCGTTGGCGGGCGCCCTGGTCGGCGCGATCCCCGGCGTCGTCATCGCGTTCGTGATGCGCGGCGTGTTCGTCCTCGCGGGCGCGATGCCCGCGGACTTCCGGATGGACGTGGGGTGGCTGCCCTTCCTCGCCTCGCTGGTGCTGTGCATGACCAGCGCCCGGCTCGGCGGCTGGCTGGTCGCGCGCCGGGTGTCCGGGACCAACCCGGTCGAGGCGCTCGGGGACGCCGCCGTCGAGCCCGGGAGGATCGGCCGGGTCCGGTTGGCCATCGGCTTCCTGCTCGTCCCGCTCGGGCTGCTGCTGACCTCGGGCGAGGTGGCGGTGTCGGGTGACTCCGCCGCCGACACCGCGGCGAGCGCGGTCCTGTTGTTCGTCGTGGCGCTGGGGTGTGTCGGCCCGCTGCTGATCAGAGGCGCCGTCGTGCTGTTCGGCCCGCGCCTGAACCGGCAGTCCAAGGCCCCCGGCTTCCTCGCCCAGGCCAACGCGCGAGCCGATGCGCGGCGACTCGCTTCGGCCGTCACCCCGCTGGCCATGGGCGTGACCCTGGCCGCCGTGCAGGTGTTCGGCGCCTCCACGACGATCGCGGCGTCGCAGGAGCAACTCGACGCCGGCCTGCGGGCCGACCACGTGCTGACCTCGTCGTCCGGCGCCGGGGTGTCCCCGGAGGTCGTGGACGGCGTGCGCGGCGTGCCCGGCGCCGCCGTGGCGACGCCGGTGGCACGGATGCGGGTGCTGCTGACGTTCCCGTCCGAGGACAGCACCGCGACCAAGGTCTTCGCCGCCCAGGGCGTCGCGCCCGAACGGCTCTCCGAGACCATGGACCTCAAGGTGGTCGAGGGCGACACCGCGGAACTGCGCGGCGAGACGGTGGCGTTGAGCCGGGCCGTCGCGGACACCGTCCATGCGCAGCGCGGTGGGACGGTCGACCTGCGGCTCGGCGACGGCACGGCGGTCAGGCCGAGGGTGGTGGCGGTCTACGAGCGGGGCTCGGGCTTCGGGGACGTCACCCTGCCCAACGACCTCGTCGTCGCGCACACCACCGCGCGGGTCGACACCGCCGTGCTGGTCAGGTCCGCGGACGGGACCGACCCGAAGGCGCTCGCCGACGCGCTGCGCGGCGCGGTCGGACGCTACCCGACGGTCCAGGTGGGCGGCCAGGAGGCGTTCAAGGCCGCGCCCGGGGGCGGCGGTTCGGGTGACTGGGCGCTCAACCTCCTGTTCCAGACCGTGCTGTTGGGCTACATCGCCATCGCCGTGGTGAACACCCTGGTGATGGCGACGGCGGCGCGGGTGCGCGAGTTCGCGATGCTGCAACTCATCGGCGCCGACCGGGCCCAGGTCCGCGCGATGATGAACGGCGAAGCCAGGATCGTGGTCTTCTCGGCGCTGCTGTTCGGTCTGCTGGCGACGATCCCGCCCCTGGTCGGCATCAGCCTCGGGCTGACGGAGTCACCCGTTCCGTCCGTCTCCCCCTTCGGCCTCGTCGGCCTCGTCGCGATCGTGGCGGTCACCGTCGCGCTCTCCTGGGGTTCGATCGCGGTGGCCACCCGGTCCGCCCTGCGGTCGGCCCCGGTCGACGCGATCGGCGGGCGCGGGTGAGCCGCCCGGCGAGCGGCTGATGCGGCCCGCCGACCGCTCACCGCCGACCGCTCACCGCCGACCGCCGACCGCCGACCGCCGACCGCCGACCGCCGACCGCTGACCGCTGACCGCTGACCGCGACTGACAACGACTCCTGCCGCCACCGGCGGTGGGCGTACCCGGGTCCCGGAATGCCGATGTACGGGCTTGAACATCCGGGCTTCGAAGCTGCCAGACTGGAAGCTGCCGGACTGGGAGAACGGCTCAGGGGCGGATGGCGACGGCCCCGTAGCAGGAGGCCGCTGCGTCGGTGATGTGCTCGGTGTCGTCCGCAGGCGCCGCCGGGTGCCAGCGCGGAGTGGCCGCGACGCCCGGCTCCAGGAGGTTCCAGCCGGTGAAGAACTGCGCGAACTCGTCACGGGTGCAGGCGGCGACGGGGGTTCCCGCGGCGGTGTAGACCTGGATGAGCCGAGCGGTCTCCTCGGCGGCGAAGTCCTGCGTGAAGTGGCTGACCACCAGCGCGGAGCCGCTGGGCAGCTGTGCCTTGAGTCCTTCGGTGATCCGCTGGGCATCGAACGGCACGAAGTGCAGCAGGGCGTTCATGCTGAGCGCGATCGGCTGGGTGAAGTCCAGGATCGCCCGGGCCGAGTCCAACAGGTCACCGGGCTCGCGCACATCGGCCTGCACGTAGGCGGTGACGCCCTGCTCGGTGCCGCGCAGGAGCGCCTGAGCGTGGAGGAGCACGATCGGGTCGTTGTCGGCGTAGACGACCTTGGCGTCCGGTGCGACCGACTGCGCGACCTCGTGCAGGTTCGGCGAGGTGGGGATCCCGGTGCCGATGTCGAGGAACTGTCGGATCCCGGCCTCGGCGAGCAGTTGCGTCGACCGGCGCATGAAGGCACGGTTGGCGCGCGCGGCGGAGCGGGCGTAGGGGAAGACCGCCAGGGCCCGGCCGGCGGCCTCACGGTCGGCGGGGAAGTTCGTCGTGCCGCCGAGGTAGTAGTCGTACATCCGTGCCGAGTGGGCCAGGTGTATGTCGAGGTTGACCTCTACGTCGTCGGTCCTGGCGGTGCCGTCCGTCATGCGTTCCCCCTGATACGTCATCGACTCGCCCTGCGCAGGACAGGACCGATCCGCGCCCGTGCCACCGTGGCGAACGGTGGCGGACCCTGGCGCGGCCCCTTCCACTATGCCCACACGCCCGAACGGCCAAGCAAGGGCCGCCGCCGGTGACGACGCGACCGTGAAGCAGGACGACCGAATCAGAGCATGTAGTGACTCACTCTGACCATGTTCCGCACGGTATCTCCATCATCCGCCGCACCTTATGTCTGATCTCGAAACACCTTGTCGCGGTTTAACATCTCGGCATCCAATCCGCCTTAATGTTCCTACCAGGGAAGCGAGTTCCCGCTGTGACCGCCGTACGACCGTGGGGTTCAGCCACGGTCGGCGGCCCGCGCCGGACGGCAGCCGACAGGCGTGCCGCAGGGGAGGAATGGGACGTGACCGAGAGCGACTGGGTGGTCGGAGACCGGGACCGCCTGACGTTCGACGCGTTCTGCGACACGCACGAGGGGGCGTGGACCGGGTTCGCCCGCGCGCGCCTTCGCGACGACGACGCCGCACACAGAGCGGTGGAGATCGCGAAGGTCCGCGTGTGGAAGGAGTGGCCGCGCATCCTGCGCGAGAAGATCCCACCGTTCCACGCCTGGACGATCCTCAAGGAGGAGATCGGCGCCACCCTGGCGGAACTGATGATGAACGGCGAGCCGCTGCCCACCCAGGCGAGCGTCCCCGGGTGGGTCTACGCCGTGCGGATCGCCGCCGAGCGGGCGCAGCACCTGATGGAGACCGGGGGCACTCACGAGCAACTGTACGTCGCGCTGCGGCGGTTGTCCGAACGGCGGCACGACGTCATCGTGCTGCGCTACCTGCTCGACCTGCCGGACGAGCAGATCGCCGACTGCCTGGGGACGACCGAGGCCAACGTCCGTTCGACCGCGAGCCAGGCTCTCGACCGTCTGGCCGCGGCGCTCGGCGGCCGACGCGGGGAGAGCCGGTGAGCACCGAGCACGACCGGGCCCTGCACCCGAACATGGCCGGCATCCACCTGCCCACCCGGGCCCCGCGACCGCAGCCAGGGGGCACGGGCGTCTCCTGGGAGCGGCTGCTGACCGCCCCGAGTCCGCTGTCCTCCGAGCACAAGCAGGCGGCCCACGAACTCGACCTCGCCGCGTCCCTGGTCCTCTCGATGCCGTCCGCCGCGGCCTCCCTGGGCCTCCTCGTCAACGGCGAGCAGATCCACCCCGAGGGCGCCCTCGTCCTCGGCGCGCTGCTGTACGTCGCGGGCCATCGCGACGGCGCCCAGTTCTGGTGGCAGTTCGCGGCCGGCGGCGGTTCCTACACCTCCGCGTCGTTCCTGAGCCTGTTGCACCGCAGCATCGGGGAGTTCCTGGACGCGGAAGTCTGGCGCCAACAGGCCGAAGCACTGGCCACCAACCCCCGCCCGCCACAGCGCGTCCTGAGCACTCCTCACGCACTGCTGCCGGCCCAGGTGCTCACCGACATCCTCGCCCGGTGCCACTACGGCCTCGACGTGAAGCTGCCCCCCCGCCTCGCGGCCGTGATCCACCAACTCCCCGTCGCCGGCGACGACCCCGAGTACGGCGAACTCCCCCAGATGAGCAGCACCCTCGTCCGCGACCTCACCGACGAACGCTAGCGACCGCGAACCCCGTCTCCCTGCCTCAGCGCACGCGCCCCCGCGCCTTCAGCGGAAGGGCGGGGAGCTCCGGCGCCCGCAGCCGGTCGCCGGCGTAGCCGTGGACGTCACCGAAGCGGGCGGTGGACATCCAGTCCTCGCGGGCCCGGGTGATCTCCTCGCCGGACCGGCCGATGAAGTTCCACCACATGAGGATCTGCTCGTCGAAGGGTTCGCCGCCGAGGAGGAGGACGGCGGCGTCGGTGCGGGCGTGGAGGGGGAGTTCGGGGCGGCCGCAGCCGAGGTAGAGCATGGAGCCGGGTTCGACGCGGACGCCGTCGACGTCGACGCTGCCGGACATGGAGAGGACGGCGTACTCGAAGTCGGGGACGAGCGGGAGCTTGAGGTCGGCGCCCTCGGTGAGGGCGAGGTCGGCGCCGACGAGGGGGGTGTAGGCGGTGCCGGGCGAGGTGGCGGTGTCGAGGGTGCCGAGGATGACGGTGCCGTGCAGGCCGGGGGCGGTGACGACGGGCAGGTCGCCGTGGTGCTCGAAGGTGGGGGCGGTGTGCCGGTGGGCGTCCGGGAGGGCGACCCAGAGCTGGGCGCCGTGCAGGTAGCGGGCGTGCGGGCGCGGGGATTCCTCGGAGTGGGAGATCGCCCGGCCGGAGGTCATCAGGCCCAGTTCGTACGGGCGGACGGTCTGGAGGCTGCCGAGGCTGTCGCGGTGCAGCACCTCGCCCTGGTGGAGCCAGCTGACCGTCTGGAGGCCCATGTGGGGGTGGGGCGGGACCTGCATGCCGGGTTCGTCGGCGATGTCGTCGGGTCCGTAGTGGTCGACGAAGCACCAGGCGCCGACCATCCGGCGGCCCAGGTTGGGGAGCAGTCGGCGGACCATCGTGCTCTCGCCGAGCTGGACCTGACGTCCGGTCAACAGATCCTTGACCGGTCCGGTGTCGGCCTCGCGGCCGCAGGTGGTCGGGGAGGGCTTGCGGTCGAGGTTGCTCATGTGCGGTTCCACCACCGTGCGGAGAGGGGCCGGGCGAGGGGCGTTCGCCAACGATCATCCCTGACGACCGCTGGATCCTCCACCCCTCGCCGGGCGGGCCAGGCCGGCCGGGCCCCTGGATGACGGCCGGCCCGGCCCCTGAACAGCCCCGTCTCTGAACGGCCCGGCCCCTGAACGGTCCCGCCCCTGAACGGCTCCGCCCGGGCTCAGTGCCCGCAGGCCCACCAGGCGTCCGCCGAGGCCTTGGTCGCGAGCTCCCGCAGCTTGCGCACGGCCTCGGCCGGGTCCTCGGCCCCGTACACCGCCGAGCCGGCCACGAACACGTCGGCGCCGGCCTCGGCGCAGCGCTCGATGGTGCCGGCGGAGACGCCGCCGTCGACCTGGAGCCACAGTTCCAGGTCGTGCTTGGCGATCAGCTCCCGGGTGCGGCGGATCTTCGGCAGCATGATGTCGAGGAACGCCTGGCCGCCGAAGCCGGGCTCGACGGTCATGATCAGCAGCATGTCGAGCTCGGGCAGCAGGTCCTCGTACGGCTCGATGGGCGTGCCCGGCTTGAGGGCCATGGAGGCGCGGGCGCCCTTGGCGCGGATCTCGCGGGCGAGGCGGACGGGCGCGGCGGCGGCCTCGACGTGGAAGGTGACGGAGCCGGCGCCGGCCTCGACGTACTGGGGGGCCCAGCGGTCCGGGTCCTCGATCATCAGGTGGCAGTCGAGCGGGATGTCGGTGGCGCGGGCGAGCGACTCGACGATCGGGATGCCGAGGGTGAGGTTGGGGACGAAGTGGTTGTCCATCACGTCGACGTGCAGCCAGTCCGAGCCCCTGACGGCCTCGGCCTCGTCGGCGAGCCGGGCGAAGTCCGCGGACAGGATGCTGGGGTTGATCTGCGCCATTACCGACTACCTTCACACGAGGGTTCACTGGAGGGCTGCGGCGTCCCGGGAGCGGGCACCTCGTCCCATCATCTCGCGCCGCCGCCCCGCCGGGCGCACACCGGGACCTCCCCGTGACCGTCATCACACCCGGTCCGGGATTACCGTGGCCGCCGCCGTGGTCATCAGCACTGAAGCGGCCCGCGCGCGCCCGATCCGTCGGCGCCCGCCGAGCCGCCCCGTCCGGCCGGGTTCGCCCCGCCCCTCTCCGAGGAAGGTCCTTCGATGGCCGATCTCGTCCACCCCGCCCGTGCCCTGTGGTGGCTCTTCGAACCGGTGCACTCCGTCACCTACTTCCTGCCCGAGAGCCGCGAGGCCTACGAGGCGGCCGGACTGCACGGCGGCTGGCGCGGCTACTTCGCCAGCCGGTCGGCGCCGCTGGGTGCGGTGGACGCGCCGCCGGTGATCGCCGCGTTCTTCAGCTTCTCCCCGGCGATGGTCGAGCGCGCGCTGCCGGAGGTGTGGACGCACGCGAGCCCGGAGGAGGCGCTGGCCGCCCGGCTGAAGGGCTCGGCGGGGGCGCTGGCCCGGCTGCTGGAGCACGTGGACCCGGCGCAGGTCGAACTGGTGGTGGAGGCCCTGGAGCGGGCCGCTGGCCGGCTCGACTGCGTCGGCCGGGTGCTGGCCGCCGCCAACGCCGCGCTGCCCCGCCCCTCCGGCCTGTACGAACGGCTGTGGCAGGCCGCCACGGTGATGCGCGAGCACCGCGGGGACGGCCACGTGGCGGCCCTGGTGGCGGCCGGCCTGGACGGGTGCGAGGCGCTGGTGGTCCGGTGCGCGATGGACGTCCGGCGCGAGATGCTCCAGCCGATGCGCGGCTGGACGGACGAGGAGTGGGACGCGGCCGCGGCGCGCCTGGTCGAGCGGGGCTGGCTGACCACGGCGGGCTCGGTGACCGAACTCGGCCGGATCCGGCACCAGTCCCTGGAGGCCGCCACCGACCTGGCCGCCGCGCGGGTCTGGGAGGACTACCCGCGCGCCGAACTCGACCGCCTGGCCGCCGCGTTGAAGCCGATATCGGCGCTCTGTCGCAGCCAGCTCCCGGTCAACCCGGCCGGCCTGCCGGACAACCCCTGATCAGCCCCTGATCAGCCCCCGATCAGCTCCTGATCAGGGGCTGATCAGGTCCCGACCAGCCGCCGGTCAGCTCCCGACCGGTTGCTGGTCGGGAACCGATCGGGCGCCACCCGCGCCACCCGCGCCCGGCGGGCCGAGGACGATCCCCCGCCCGGCGTAGAAGCGCTCGAACGACCGCCACGGCACGTGCGCGAAGGACTGCGACTCCCCCGGGAATCCGGACGGGTTGTGGATCACCACCGCCGTGTCCGTGGCGCCCACCACCAGCACCAGGTGTCCGCCCCGCCGCACCGGTGCCGGACCGGCCGGCTCCCGGATCGCGGGATGCACCGACACCATCACCAGCCGCCCGCCGGCCACCTCGGCCGCCAGCTCCGCGGGCGCCAACTCCCGTGCCTGCGCGGCCAGTCCCCACCGCCGCCGGACGTAGTCGGCGAACGGCGTGTGGATCAGTCCGCGCAGGCTCTCGCCGTCCCGGACGTAGGCCCCCGCCGCCACGCACTCCCCGGCCAGCGTGAGCGCCGGCGGCGCCAGGCCCCACCAGTGGTCGAGCGCCATCCGCAGGCAGGCCACCCCGCACAGCCGCCACGACCACCACGCGTACTCCTCCGGGGTGGCCGCACCGGACTGCCCCCACCGAGGGTCCTCGGCCGCGTCGACCTGCCCGTCGATGATCACCCGCACCAGTTCGGCCGATTCCCACTGCGCGTGGTACGGCACCTCGTGCACCACCGGCCCGCCCGTGGGTGCGCCGCCCGTGGGTGCGCCGCCCGTCTGTGCGCCCGCCGGTGCCCCGGTCGATGCGCCGGTCGGCGCGCCCGCCCGTACACCTCTCGGCGCGCCCGCCGGCATCCCGCCCTGCTCCTCCGCCATCCCCCGACGCTCTCACGCCGCGGCGCCCGGGCCGACCCGCGACACTCCCTGAGCGCCCGGTGAGCACCCCTACTCGGGCACGCGCTCCCCCGAGACCTCCTTCAAGCCCTCCTTCGAGCCGCCCTGCGGGCCTTCCTTCGCGCCCTCCTGGCGACCCTCCTTCGAGCCGCCCTGCGGGCCCTCCCCCGACCGGTAGGCCAGCCGCTGCGACGCGCGGCGCCCGCGCGCCTCGAGCGGCAGGGAGCCGGTGGCGCCCGCGAGACCGAACGGCGGCATGTCGAAGTAGATCGACTCGTACCCGCCCTCCGGCACCACGTACGTCTCGTGCCACAGCCCGACGTGCCGACGGGCCTTCCCCTCCCGCAGTTTGCGGTTGACGATGCCCCAGACGCTGTGGTGGAAGCCGTCCGGCGCGCTCGCGTAGCCGTACAGCTTCTCCTTCGACTCCCAGTACTGGACGACGTAGTACGTGCGCGGCGAGGCGGTGAGCAGGATCCGTCCGCGCAGGCCGCGCTCGGGGCTGCGCCCCAGTTCGTACAGCATCCGGAACATCGCGAACATCACCGGGCCCCAGTGGTGGACGGCCCAGAAGCGGTTGATCCGCATGCCGATCAGCAGCACCACGGTGTCGCCGGTGGCGCCCGCGGTGGTGTAGCCCGGCGTCGGCTTGGCGAACATCGATCGGACGAACGTCGTTCCCATGGACATCTCAGCCTCCCGCACCCCATGTAATCGGTGATTACATCAGGGCCGGGAAACCCGGTCAAGGCTCACTGCACGCACAAATCGGTTACTGCGAAGGAAGGTTGGCGATTCCCTGACCGAAGGTGTCGAGCACCTTCCCGGCCAGCTCCTCCGCCTCCTCCTCCGGCAGGTAGCCGTCCACGATCATCTGCGCCAGCCCGAACACCAGCGCCTGCCCGGCCAGCCCCATCAGCCCCGGATCCCCCGGGCGCAACCGGCCCGCCTCCTGGTCCGCCACGATCAGACCGGTGAACGCCCTGTCCATGCCGTCCAGTTGATCCCGCAGCTCCGGCTCCCGCGAGGCCACGAACACCCGCGAACGCACCAGATCGAACCGGTGCGGATGGTGCAGCGCGTACCGGACGAACCCGAGCCCGACCGCCCGCATCACCGACCCCCCGGCCGGATCCACCGCCGCCACCTCGGCCTCCTGGCACCGCGCGAAGTCCGCCAGCACCCGGTCCGCCAGCGCCGTCAACAACGCCTGCCGGTCCGCGAAGTGGCGAAACGGCGCCCCCGCCGACACCCCGGCCCGCCGCGCCACCTCCCGCATGCTCACCTTCTCCTGCCCGTACTCGTCCAGCAGCTCGAACGCCGCGGCGACCAGCGCCTCCGGCAGCGATCCGTGGTGGTACGAGCTGCGCCCGCCAGGCCGTTCCGTCATGCCTGCCTTGCTACCACAGCAGGCCGCCCCACCAGGAAACCGTCACCCCACCGATCGGAGCCCCATGCCCACGCCCGCACCTACGCCCATGCCCATGCCCGTGCCCACGCCGGCCTCCACCCCCCAACCCGCCTCCCGCGCCGCCGCCTTCGCCGCCGCCTACGCCCTCCTCCGCGCCTCCGCCACCCTCGCCGACCACTGGATCCAGACCGACCACCAGGCCGGCACCAAGGGCCGGCCCACCCCGGCCGGCCGCCGCGCCTGCACCGCACACGTCGCCGCCTACACCGCCACCCAGGCCGCCGCCCTCCTCCTCGGCACCCGCGCCCTCGGCCTCCGCCCCAAACCCCGCCGCCTCCTCGCCGCCCTCGCGCTGTCCGCCGCCACCCACTACCTCGCCGACCGCCGCGAACCCCTCCGCCGGGCAGCCGACTTCACCCGGCGGGGAGACTTCGTGCGGCTCGCCGACCACGGCATGAACGGCGCCTACCTCCTGGACCAGGCCTGGCACCACGTGTTCGAGACCGGCGCCGCCCTGATCGCCGCGACGTGACAACGGCCGTCAACCGCTCACGACAGTCCGCCGAGCCGCGCGGCGGCGGCGCGCAGACCCTCGGGGTCCTCGACCACGAGCCGCCCCCGCCGACCGGCCAGCGTCCCGCCGAACGGCGTCACCGACACGACCTGCCGTACCTGCTTGGCGCCGATGCCCAGGCAACTTGCGAGATCCCTTTGGACAACCGGAAGTTGGACGTCATTCGCCACACTCCGCGTAATCCCCTCCTCGTGGTCGAGCAGCGGCACAAGGACCCATGCGACCCGGGCCCGGTTGTCGCCGGGCTGCGCCAGCATCTGGGCCTCCCAGTGTCGGCCGGCGATGTACGACGAGATCGCCAAACCGTAGTCGCGCTGGAAACCGGGGCTCCGAAACGTCTCCCCGGGCACGATCGCCACCTCACAGTCGGTGTACGCCGTCACCGTGGCCGTCCGCACGCCGAAACCGAGCACCGCGAGGTCCCCGATGAGGTCGCCGCCACGCCGGAAGGCAAGCAGCCGCTTACCCGCACCGGCACGACCCCCGATCTGGTCGACCCTCACCACACCTCTGATCACGACGATCACGAAGGCGCCCACGTCGCCCTGCCCCACCAGCTTCCGGCCCGCCGGAAGCTTCCTCCGCTCGGTGCCCTTGAGGACGCCGTTCCACGCGGCCGGCCCCACGAGCGCCTGAAAGGTCCGGTTCGGGCCCATGAGCAGCCCCGACGAGGAGTTGTTGCACAAGTTCATGGCGGGAGATTAGGGGAGCGATCGCCAACCAAGGCCCGGGTAGGACGAGTTGGCGCATGAGGCGCGATCCGCCCGGCACCGGCTGCTACCCTGCCGCGCCCCTTCGCCGGCCACGAACCAGGTGTGGCGCAGGACACATGGCTAAGGGGTCGCGGGCCCCCTAATCCTCGCCGGCCGACCGCAGACTCTTCGTCGTCAGCCCGGCGACCGCCGAACCTTGCGTTCCTGGAGACCGCCATGCCCGAACCCCCGTCACTCCCCGGCATCGTCAGTCGGCCCCTGCCGCCGCTCTCCGGCCTGCTCTGCGTCGACCTGAAGGGCTTCACCAGTTTGCCCGGCGCCGTCCACGCGCCGGTCAGTGCCTACCTTGAGGAGATCCTGGACGCCGCCCTCACCGCAGCCGGCCTCGACGACCTCCGGACCACAAAGCGGTTCCCCGTCAACTCCGGCGACGGGGTCACGTTCGGCTTCGATCCCACACTGCTGGGATTCGTCGTCCACCCCTTCCTCGACCGCCTCGACGAGAAACTCGCCAAGCACAACGCCGATTCGGGCCACGTCCGACTGCGAATGCGGGTCAGCGTCCACTCCGGCCACGTGGCGCCCGAAGGCGTACCCGGCGAGGGGAACGGGCCCGCGAGGAACGAACTGCACCGACTGCTCGACTCCCAGGAGGTCAAGGCCGTCCTGGCCAAGGCCAGCGAGGAGACGACGCACCTGGTGGCGATCGTCTCCGACCGGGTGTACGAGGACGCGGTCGTGTCCCGGCACACCGGCCTGCACCCCGACCGGTTCCGCCGCATCCTGGCGACCGTCCCCGACAAGGAGTTCGCCCGTCGGGCGTGGCTGTACATCCCCACCCCCTCAGGCAACCTCCTCATCGCCCCCGACAGCGCCCCACACCAGCCGCCCAGGGAAGTCGGAAGGCTTTCCCGAGCGATCAACCGCTTTCACTCGGCGCTCAAGCCCTACATCGACCCGCACCGTTCGACTGGAGGAACCGCCCCATGGCTCTGATCACGTACAACAGTGTGCTCGACGTCATCCACCAGCGGGTGACCAGCGCCGCCCATTTGCGGCCGAACGCTCTCCAGGTCGAGGTCGGCGGAGCAACCCGCCTCCTCGAGCTGCCGCAGGCGCGCGCAGCCCTGTACGAGCAGCCGGTTGACGAGTCGCTGCGCCGCGAGATCTGGCGTCGTGCCGTCGCACTCGCTCAGCACGACTCGCTGGCCATGGCCATCGGCTCGACGGAGGTAGCCGGGTGGGTCGAGGCCGTGGTCTGGCTCGCCCTGCCTCGGCTTCAGCGGGTCGCCCGCCAGGCCTCCGCCCGGCTGGGCGCGGACCGGCGCGATGTCGAATCCGAGGTCATGCTCGCCCTGATCGAACGGCTGGCCGAGGTCTCCCCGGACGACCCCGACGTCGGCCCGCAGCTGCTCAAGGCTGCGGGCCGCCGGGGATGGGACTTCGCCCGCCGCTCGGCCTCGGGCGGACGGCCGGTCGAGGACATCGTCGCGGTGGCCGACGCCCGCACCTCGGAATCGGCCGAGGACCTGTGGGATCTCGCGATCACCTCGCCGGACCGCCCGGACGGCCTGACCGCACCGCTGCGCCTCTCCTCCCGCTCGGCGATCGAGGGCGCGCGGCTCGGCGAACTCGCCGACCATCTCGGTCTGCGCGAGGTCGTCCAGCACGCCCATCGGCGCCGCCGGGGCCCGCGGCTCGGGACGCTCCCCCTCCGCCCGGCGGGGGCCGACCGATGACCACCCACGCCCAGGGGGCACTCACCTTCCCCGAGCTGTTCGGGCTCCCACTGGCCGTCGACCTGCGGACCGCCGCGCGCGCGTTCGGCATCTGTCTGGGCACCGCTTACAACCTCGTTCACCGCGGAGTCTTCCCCTGCCCGGTGGTCCGCGCCGGGCACCGCTACCGGGTGCCCACCGTCGGACTGCTCAGCGCCCTCGGCATCGATGAACTCCCCATCTATGAGGATGACTTGTCCCACCTGACAATTGCGCCACCGCTCCCGGGGCTCAGCTGGAAGGACCTCGCATGATCGCTGCGGCCACGGTACCCAAGCCCAGTGTCCCGGAGCCTTCCCAGGGCCACCTGACCTGTGTCGTGATCGGTCCCGCCGGGGACCGCAACGCGTACGACGCCGGCCTGGAGGTCTACCAGCGGATCGTCCGCCCCGCCTGTGCCGCCCTCGGTCTCCGGCCACTCCGCTCGGACCCTGCCCAGCCGGACGAGCTGCGCTACCGGCAGGTACTCGGGGCCGATATCGTCATCGCCGACGTGACCGACGGCAGGCCGTCCGTCATGTACGAGCTCGGTCTGCGCCACACCACCGGGCGGCCCACCCTCCAGATCGGTGAACGCAATCGGCAACCGCCCGGCCTTCCACGCACTGGCAGGGTCGTGTTCGAGCGATCCGAGACCGGTCTCGCACACGCCCGCCGGGATCTCCAGGGCGCACTGGTCCGAGCCCTCCGGGACGGCTTCACGCCGTTCCTCCCCGTTCGGATCCTGCTCGGCCTCCGTTCCCGGCAGGAGCCGACGCCGACCGCCGTCACCACCCCGACCGACCTCTTCGCCACGTTCCAGACGACCATGCCCCCACTGACCGAGGGCCTCAAGGCGGTCACCGGGCTGGTGAACGACATCGCCGCGCTCGCCGAGGAGCTCGTGCCGGACCTGGCTACCGCACCGGACGGCACGGCAGCCGAACGCCTCAGCACCGCGATCGCCCGCCCCGCCGTGGAACTCAGGTCCTGCGCTGCGGAGTTCGCCGCGCTGATTCCCGACATCGATGCCGCCGTACACACCGCGCTCAGCAGACTCGACCACCACCCACAGACCCGCGACAACATCCAGAACCGTGACGTCGCACGCCAGCTCACCGACATGTCCCGGTTCGCCCGCGAGGCTCTCGAAACCCTCCGGCTCCTCCGCATCACCCTGGACTGGCTCACCACCACCGCTCCCACTCTCCACGGGCCGGGCCGAGACATCGCCGCCGCGCTCGACCTCGTCACCGATGCCATGGCCCAGGTCGAGACCTGGGACCGCATCGCCCGTTCTCTGGCGTGACCTGAGGCGCGGGGGCCGTCGGTTCCCCGCGCCGTCCCCCTCCACAGGCCAAGCTCCGCGGAAAGGACTGCGAATTGCCTCTCGGAGTAGATCTCACCCGGCTCCGTAGCGACCTCGGGGCCGCACCGGCCCAGGTGTTCGAGAAGCTCTGCGTCCATCTCTTCCCCGCGATCCTCGAACGCGACTTCGCCCCCGCCATCGCCGGGACGCTGCTGGCTCTCCGGCCCCCGGACGGCGGACTGGAGGCCTGCGCGCGGCTCGCGGACGGTCGGATGGTCGGGATCCAGGCGAAGTACCACGGAAAACTGAGCTCCGCGCTCGGTGCCGTGGACGAGTCCATCAAATCGGCCCTCACCCACCACCCTGACCTCACCGACCTCCTGGTCTTCCTCCCGCAGGACCTCACCGCCGGGGGAGGCGCCGCACCTGGCACGAAGCAGTGGCGGGCGGCGGCCGAGCGGTGGGCGGCGCAGGTCGACCGTGCGCGCCCCGGTTCGCCCATGCGGTTCCTCGCCTACACCAGAAGCGATATCGAGCGCGCCCTCGTATCGCTCGCCGAGGAGGCCATTCCGGCGTACTTCGACCCCGCCTACCTACGGCTGTCCGACCTTCACCGGCACGCCGCGGCCGCCGCCCGCACCGTTCGCCGCCATCGGGGACGGGTCGACATCCAGCCTCCGCCGCTCGCCACCTTCCTGTCCGACGCCCTCGCCGAGCTCGACGACCCTTCGGTACTCGCGAACCGGCTTGCCGAGACCGCATCCGTCCTTCGGGTATGGGATGGCTGGCGCCCGGCGCTCGACGACCTGCCCGCACCGTCCGCCGGTCCGGCAGCGCAGGCCGGCCGGAGATGGACCCGTTCCGACAGCGACCGCGCCCTCTGCGCCGAACAGCTGGACGCGACCGCGAACCTGCTCAACACGGAGAGCCGAACCGACCCGCAGTCCGTTCGCAGACAGATCGACCAGGTGCTCCAACTCTGCGGCCGGGTGACCGAGAGCATCACCGCCATGTACGACGAGCTGCTGGCCGCCGTGTGCGCCGCCAAACCGTTCGACTCGCTCCCGTACGTGCAACGCGCTTCCGTGGGCCGTCTGCTCGCCGCGCTCGACGACCTCCAGACCTGCGGGCACCGGCTCCGGACCGTATGCGACGACCCCGCCCTCGCGGCCCGACAGACCGGCGCCCTCCTCGTCGGCGGCGGTTGGGGAACCGGCAAGTCCTACGGGCTGGGCGGCTGGGTCCAGGAACGCATCACGGACGGCGCGCCCACGGCCTTCGTCTGTGGACACGAGTTCGGTCCGGACGAGGCTTTCGAGGCCCAACTCCCCCGTCGGGTCTCACCCGGCACCCGGGCCCACGGCCTGCGCGACCTGCTCGCGGCCCTCCAACAACAGGCCCTGCTGACCGGCCGTCGCGCCGTGCTCGCAATCGACGCGTTGAACGAGGTCCGCTGCCTGCACGGGGACGTCCGGACGGCGTTCGCCTCCCTGGCCGAACTGGTGCGGCGCTACCCACTGGTGACTCTGGTCGGCACCGTCCGGATGGACACCCGGCCGGCCGGCCCCGTGGGCACCTCGGAGGCGGCCGTCACCCGGGTTCATGGCTTCCTCTGGAATCCCGGGATCTCCCGCCCAGGCCAGGCCTGGCGGGTGTACCAGGACATGTACGGGCTCCCGGAACTGCTGCTCCCGCCGGACGTCTCCGAACTGCGCCGACCGCTGATGCTCGCCGTGCTGGCCTGGTGCCTGCACCGCTCCCCTCAGCCGGCCCCTGGGCCGATCGTCACACCGACCGTCGGCGACCTCTTCCAGTCCTGGCTGCTCATCCTCGACGGCGACTACGCCGCACACCTGGACGCGGCGCACGCGCTCCGCGCCGGTCCGTCGCCGACCCCGGCGCCCCTGGTCACCCTCGCCTGCGAGGTCCTGTCCGAGCAGGTCGGAGAGGAGGGCACCCTCGAATACCGCGCAGCCTGCCAGGTGCTGGCAGACACTCCCGGATTGAGCGATCCGGCCGTGCTCCTGCGCTGGCTGGAGAACGCGGGCGTACTGGCCCTGGATCCGAACACCCGGCACGTCCGCTTCGCGATCCAGCGGTTCGCCGAACACGTCCGAGCCGTGAACCTGCTTCGTGGCCGACGTCCCTCCAGGGCCGTCGCCCGGATCGTTCACGCGGCGCACCGGGCGCGCGACGGCGATCCGGAGTCCGGCCAACGTGCCGACCACCAAAGGATGCTGGAGGCGCTGGCAGGTGCGACACCGCATGTCGTCGAGGGCGCCGAGCTGTCGGACCTGGTGCCCCGTCGACATCGGTCCCTCGTCGCCGGCGCGGTTCTGGAGTCACTGGAGGGCCGGGACCCGAAGCGGGCCGGCCGCTCATCCCGGGCCTTCCTGATCCGGCAGCTTCGCGACCCCGGGTCCGCCCCGAATGCGCTGTACTCCATCCTGGTGAACGCGACCTGCCACAAGCACCCGCTGGGCGTGGAGTTCCTGCAGGATCAGCTGACCGCCTGGCGCCGTAGCCGGTTTGAGCGCCGATTCGCGGGGCCCATCGTCGACCTCCTCGCCGATCCGAACGGAATCGCCCTTCTCCGAAGGCTCGTCCACTGGGCCGAATCCATCGGCCCTCGGGGCGACGCAGTGGTCGAAGAGGTCACCTCTCTGCTGCTCTGGCTCTCCGGCGTCGGCCACCACAGCTTCCGCGACGCCTGCATTCGCACGGCGGCGGACCTCTGGGTGAACCGGCCGGAACTGATCGGCCGACAGCTCACCCGATCGGGCCACCACCGGGACGAACTCGTGGCGGAGGCGACTTGGCTCGCCGCATACGGGGCCCTCGCCCGCAGCTCGCCCACGGGCTCGGACCACCGGATCACGGATCCGATCACAGCTGCGATCACGCGTGCGATCGCTTGGCCGCACCTGCGCATCCACGACGCGGTCCTCGCCGTCCGGGGGGTGCTCCGCCCGGACGCCATCGCAGACAGCACCTTCCCCGCCGTCCCTCTGCGCCGCCCGCGTGTAGCGGTCCTCCCCTTCGGCAGCCGAATCATCGCGCGGGCGGCCTCGACGCTCTCCTGGTGTCCGTTCGAGGAAGAAAGCCCGAGGCCCCGTCAGTCCTGGCTGGCCTCTCGGGCGTGGTTCCTCACCCTCGGACTGCCCAGCCGACTTCTCCACAGAACCGACGCCGGGGAGTTCGACACCTCCAGCCCCGCCGTGGCCAAGGCCCTCCAGCGTGCTCAACAGGAGTGGTTCGCCGAACAGGCCACCCGTGTCCTGCAGACGGCGTCCCCGCCGGATCCGGAAGAACAGGAGGAGGCCCGATACTGTCGGCGCGCCGTCGATCCGACTCTTGGCGCAAGGTGGAGAACCCGTCTCAACACCCTTGCACGATCAGAGAACTGGTGGACACCGCCATTCTCGGCCGCCGAGGCGCGGGCCTCGACGGTCGGACCTCCGGCAGCTCTGACAGAGGTGCTCATCCGTTCCGATCCCACCGGCGCACCATGGCTGCTGCTCAACGGCCTCCACCACCTGCGCAGCGAGGAGGACCAGCCGAAGGAGGATCTGCCACGTCTGCATCTACCGCCACACATCATCCGCCTCACCGACTCCTGGCGGCATGCCTCGCCCGCGCACCGGATCCCCCGGATCCCTCCCGTGCTGCGGGTCGAGTCACACCTGGTGCCACGGAGCGCACTCAGCGGGGCGTTGACGCAGGGCGACGGCGTGCCGAGGCGGCTGCGGCCCCTGGAGAGCTGGCCGGGCCACAGCTTCCTGGCGGAGTACTACACCCGACCCGAGTTCGGCGTGCCGCGCGTCGACTGGTCTGCCCCGCTGCCGACCGTCGTCAATCACCCGGGGAGCCAAGCCGGGCCGCCGGCGTACGGGCGCTTCGCCGACCCGGTCTCCCAGCCCGTCCCAAGCCGCCGGCTCACGGAGGCGCTCAGGGGTCACTGGACCGGCCACCATCTGGACTTCACCGACCCGTCCACAGGTGGCCTCCTACTGACCGATCCCGGGTTCGCCGGCGGAGGGCCCAATGCCATCCTCCTCGCAGGATCCGCCGTCGACCGCCTGCCCGGGGACGACAGCGTGCTGCTCTGGGCCGTGACGCTGGTCGACCCAGGTGAGGCGCGGGCAGCGAGCTGGTCGTCGTACTGCGTCCTCGACTCGGGTTCGGTCCACACACTGCCGTGCCCCGGGCCATCGACTAACCGGAGGGTACCGGCGACGAGATGGCCGCAGCTGGGCCTGACCGACTGGCCCGACGCCTCCTCGAACGGCGCCGGTTGACCTCGCCGATGTCCTGCCCCGCTGTCCTGCCCCGGTCGTACCGCCGGGGCAGGACAGCGCCCGTGCGCGGCTACCAGGCGTAGTCCTCCGGGGCCGGCTGGTGGCCGGGGAAGAGTTCGTCGAGGCGGTCGAGGGTCTTCTGGTCGAGCTTCAGGTCGAGGGCGGCGACGGCGGCGTCGAGGTGGGCGGGGGTGCGGGGGCCGATGATGGGGGCGGTGACGGCGGGGCGGGTGAGGAGCCAGGCGAGGGCGAGGTCGGCGGGCTCGGTGCCGAGGTCGGCGGCGAGGTCCTCGTAGGCCTGGAGGCGGTCGCGGTGGGTGGCGAGGAGTGCGTCGGCCTGGGGCAGGGCGCCGCGGACGCGGGTGCCTTCGCGTTCCTTGCGGAGGATGCCGCCGAGGAGGCCGCTGCGCAGCGGGGACCAGGGCAGCAGGCCGAGGCCGTAGTGCTGGAGGGCGGGGATGACCTCCAGTTCGATGGTGCGGTCGAGGAGGTTATAGAGGGACTGTTCGCTCACCAGGCCGAGGAAGTGGCGGGAGCGGGCGGCCTCCTGGGCCTGGGCGAGGTGCCAGCCGGCGAAGTTGCTGGAGCCGACGTAGATGATCTTGCCCTGGGCGACCAGGACCTCCATCGCCTGCCAGATCTCCTCCCAGGGCGTGTCCCGGTCGATGTGGTGCATCTGGTAGAGGTCGATGTGGTCGGTGTTCAGGCGCCGCAGGCTGGCCTCGACGGCGCGGCGGATGGCGAGGGCGGAGAGCTTGCCCTCGTTGGGCCAGTCGCCCATCGGCCCGTACACCTTGGTGGCGAGGACGGTGCGTTCGCGGCGGCCGCCGCCCTGGGCGAACCAGCGGCCGATGATCTCCTCGGTCCGGCCCCTGAGGTTGCCCTCGCTGTCGCGGCCGTAGGCGTTGGCGGTGTCGAAGAAGTTGATGCCCCGCTCGTGGGCGGTGTCCATGATGCGGTGGGCCTCGGACTCCTCGGTGTGGGGGCCGAAGTTCATGGTGCCCAGGCAGAGTCGGGAGACGGTCAGGCCGGTGCGGCCGAGGTGGGTGTACTCCATGGCGCCCACCTTCGACCGTACCGGCAGCGGTGTCCAGCACATTCCGTCAGACGAAACGGGTGAGCGGACGGACTTACGGACGGACGGACGGATGAACGACCGACCGCCCCGATCAGCGCCCGTGCGTCGCGAACTTCCGTACGGCGAGCGGCATGCAGAGCGCGAGCAGCAGACCGCTCCAGAGCACCGAGGCGAGGACGGCGTGCTGCATGGGCCAGGCGTCGCCGGCCGCCGAGGGGTTGCCGAAAAGTTCGCGGCAGGCCTGGACGACGGCGCTGACCGGGTTCCAGTCGGCGACGACCCGCAGCCACCCGGGCATGCCGCCGGTGGGGACGTAGGCGTTGGTGACCATCGCGATCGGGAAGACCGCGACGGAGAGTTGGCCGGCGGCGTCCTCCTTGCCGATGGCCAGGCCGAGGCAGGTGCCGACCCAGGTCATCACGAAGCGGAAGAGCAGCAGCAGGGCGAACGCGCCCGCCGCGTCCCCGGCGCCCTCGCGCACGCGCCAGCCGGCGGCGAGGCCGACGAGCGCGAGGAGGGTCAGGACGACGACGCTGACCAGCAGGTCGGCGAGGGTCTGCCCGAGCAGCAGTCCGGTGCGGGAGACGGGCATGGAGCGCAGCCGGTCGGTGATGCCGCGGCCGACGTCGCGGGCGGCGCCGACCATGGTCACCATGACGCCGTTGGTGGCGACCATGGCGAACAGGCCGGGCATCAGGAACTCGCGGTAGTCGCCGCCGCCCGGGATCCGCATGGCGCTGCCGAAGACGTACCCGAAGACCACCACCATGATCACGGGGACGCCCAGCGAGGCGGCCAACAGGCCTGGCGAGTGGCGGTAGTTGAGGAGGATGCGGAGCATCGACGTCCAGGTGTCGACGGCCAGCCGGGCGGGGCGGGACGGCATCGGCGCGGGGGCGTACACGGCGGCCATCAGGCGGCCCTCCTCAGGGTTTCGGCGGATTCGCGGGTGAGCGCGAGGAACACGTCGTCCAGCGAGGGGGCCCGTACGGCGGCGTCCTCGGCGGTGATCCCGACGGTGTCCAACTCCCGTACCAGCGAGGGCAGCAGGACGGACACGCCGGGCTGGGTCAGCACCGTCACGGTCCGTTCGGCCGCGTCCACGTGCGCGTCGCCGCCCGAGAGGGTGGACAGCACCACGGCGGCGGCGGCGAGTTGGGCCGGGTCGGCGAGGGTGACGGACAGCTGACTGCCGATCGCGGCCTTGAGCCGGGCCGGTGGGCCGGTGGCGATGGCGGCGCCGTGATCGACGACGACGATGTCGTCGGCGAGCCGGTCGGCCTCCTCCAGGTACTGGGTGGTGAGCAGCACGGTGGTGCCCCCGTCGGCCAACTCCTTGACGGTGTCCCAGATTTCCTGACGGCTGCGCGGGTCGAGCCCGGTGGTCGGCTCGTCGAGGAAGAGCACCGGGGGGCTGGTGACCAGGCTGGCGATGAGGTCGAGGCGTCGGCGCATGCCGCCGGAGTAGGTGCGGACGAGCCGGTCGCCGGCCTCGGTGAGGTCGAAGCGTTCGAGCAGTTCGTCGGCGCGGGCACGGGCGCGGCGGGCGCCGAGGCGGTGCAGCCGACCGAACAGGTGGAGGTTGTCGCGCCCGGTGATGCCCTCGTCGACGGCGGCGTACTGCCCGGCGAGGCCGATGGCCCGGCGGACGTCCTCGGCGGCGCTGACGACGTCGTGGCCGGCGACGCGGACGGTGCCCCGGTCTGGGGCGACGAGGGTGGCGAGGACGCGGACGGCGGTGGTCTTGCCGGCGCCGTTGGGGCCGAGCAACCCGCAGACGGTGCCGGCGGGAACGGCGAGGTCGAGGCCGCGGAGGGCCTCGGTGGTCCCGAATCGTTTCTCCACGCCTGCCATCTCGATGGCGGGTCGGGCGGTGTCGGACATGGCTCTGCCCCTTCTCTAGGTACAGCGTACGTAGAAGCGTGGGTCAGATGCTACTACGTACGTCGTACGTATCTAAGATGGGGGGCGAGGTGATCACCCAGTGCCGTCCAACGAACCCCCCAGCACCAGCGAGCGCCCGGCCGCCCCCGAGGCGCCCGAACTGATCTGGCTGCGCCCCGAACGCACCGGCCGCGGGCCGAAACCGGCCCACAGCCGGACGTCCATCGCCGCCGCGGCCGTCGAGATCGCCGACGCGGAGGGCCTGGACGCCGCCTCCATGCGCCGGGTCGCGGCCGCCCTCGGGGCGGGCACCATGTCGCTCTACAACTACGTGCCGAAGAAGGAGCACCTGCTCGACCTCATGCTCGACGCCGTCACCGCCGAGTACGAGCTGCCGGCCGCGCCGAGCGGCGACGTCCGCGCCGACCTGGCGGCGCTCGCCCGCCAGCAACTCGCCATCTTCCGCCGCCACCCCTGGCTGCCGGCCCTGGTGCTCGCCCGCCCGGGCATCGGCCCCAACGCCCTGCGCTACACCGACCACTTCCTCGCCGTCACCGCCTCCACCGGCCTGGACGGCGGCGCCCGGATGGAGGCCATGGCCCTGTTCAACGGCTTCGTCTGCCAGTACGCCCAGTACGAGCAGACGGCGGCCTCAGGCGCCAAGTGGCAGGCGGAGCTGGTCGGTTACCTCACCCGGGCCGCCATGAGCGGCGAATACCCGCACCTGGCCCAGGCGTTCGCGGCGTCCGGACCGCCCTCCGATCCGGACGCCGCCTTCGACCGCTCGCTGGACCGGGTGATCACGGCCATCCTGGCCCCGCCGACGCCCCGCTGAGCCCGCTGAGCCCGCCGAACGACCCCGCCCTCAGGCCCCGCCCCCAAACCGCGCCCTCAAGCCCCGCCCCCAAGCCGCGCCCGCGACAGCACCGCCACCGCCCGCCCGTCGACCAGCACCAACACGGCCTCGTGCGCGCCCCCCAGCGCCGCCCGCGCCTCGGCCGGCGACTGCCCGACGCCCACCGCCGGCAGCGCCGGCCCGAGCAGTGCGCCCAACGGACCACCCGGCGATTCACCCGACGGACCGCCCAACGGATCGCCCGGCTTGGCGCCGCCGTCCGCTAGGCAGTGTCGTCAAAGGTCAGGCCCACATGAGGAGTGAGGCGAGGGTGGCGGCGGCTTGGTAGGACACGGCGGTCTTGTCGAACCTGGTGGCCAGGCCTCGCCACTGCTTCAGGCGGTTGAAGCAGCGTTCGACGACGTTGCGGTGCTTGTAGAGCTGGCGATTGAACGCCGGTGGGCGACCGCCGAGCCTGCCGCGCCGCAGTCGAT
>NZ_JBWKER010000017.1:25446-134333 GCF_056435345.1 Kitasatospora sp. NPDC043950 | reverse complement strand
CTCGCACCGCTACCCCCCCCTCTCCCCCCCCCACCCCCCCCCCCCCCCCCCCCCCCCCCCCCCCCCCCCCCCCCCCCCCCTCCCCCCCCCCCCCCCCCCCCCCCCCCCCCCCCCCCCCCTCCCCCCCCCCCCCCCCCCCCCCCCCCCCCCCCCCCCCCCCCCCCCCCGCCCCGTAGTGCCGGTACTGCTACCGGACTAGATGCACCACGGACGGGTGCAGGACCCCTCACAGGAGATGCTGAACGCGGACTCCTCCTGCTCGCCGAGCTCGGTCGAGACCAGGTCCTGCACGTCAAGGTCGAACAGCTCCAGCATGTTGTCGGCCATGAGGGCCTCCCTTCGTCAGTGCCACGGTTGACCGCGGCGGACTGCAGCGGACGTTAGGCACTCCTGCATGGGCCCAGCAATGGTTCTGCACGGATGAATGGATTAACTCAGCCAAAAATCGAAACAGTTCGATCGATGGTGGACAGTTTTCGATCGCCGAGGTAGACACGACCCGACCCGCCGTCAGGAGTGCGAGCCGCGTGGCGGCATCGGTACGGGGCGTGTGGCATGAGGCACCGAGGCACGAGGAGCACAGTGGTCGAGACGCACGGAGCGCCCCAGGACGGACTCTTCACCGCGACCGGCCCGGTCCTGCTGCGGACACCCGCGCTGCCGCGCTCGCACCGCCACACCGTCCCGGCCGACCCCGCGCACCCCGCGCCGGGGTCCGCCGAGACCGCGCCGGGGTCCGCCGAGACCGCGCTCCTGACGTACCTCGCCGAGGCCGCCGCCGACCCGGCCCTGCGCGAGGCGATCGAGCTCTCCAGCCCCTCCCTGGCCGACCTGCTCGACCAGGTCGCCGCAGGCACCGTGCCCCGCCCGGCCGCGCTGCGCCGGGCGGCCGAGGCGGTCAGCCGCTACCGGTTGCGGATGGCCACCCGGCCGACGCCGTTCGGGCTGATGGCCGCGGTGGTGCCGGCGCGCTTCGGCGCGGCGGCCAAGGTCCGCTGGGGCGGGGCCGACCGCCGCGCCCTGCGGCCCGACCTGGGCTGGCTGCTCCCGCTGCTCGACCGACTGCGGACCGACCCTGCGGTGCTGCCCGGCCTGCGGCTGGCCGTGGACCAGCAGGCCCGGCTGCGCGGCGGTCGCCTGGTGCTGCCGTACCTGCCCGAGCGTCGGCCCGCCGCCGCCGGTGCCGAGGCGGAGCCGGTCGCCGAACGGACCGTACGGGCCACCGCCGTCGTCCGGGCCGCGATCCGGACCGCCGCCGAGCCGGTCCGGCACTGCGACCTGCTGGCCGCGCTGACCGCCGACTTCCCCACGGCCCCGGCCGAGGCCGTCGCGGCCCTGGTCCGCTCGCTGGTCGGCCAGGGCTTCCTGCTCACCGACCTGACGCCTCCGGCGGACAGCACCGACCTGCTCGGCCATGTGCTCGACCGGATACCCGCCGACCACCCGGTGCACCCCGAACTGGCGGCCGTCCGGAGCGCGTTGGCGCAGGCCGCCGCCCTGCCCGGCGGGCAGGCCACCGACCTGCTGCGCGAACTCCGGACCCGGATGACCCGGCTCGCCCCGGCCGACCGCCCGCTCCACGCGGATCTCGCCCTGGACGCCGAGGTGGTCCTGCCGGACCAGGTCCGCACCGAGCTGGAGAGGACCGCCGCGCTCCTCTGGCGCCTGTCGCCGCCGGCCCCCGGGCCCGAGCACCTGCGCGCGTACCACGCGGAGTTCGTCGAGCGGTACGGCACGGACAGCCCCGTCCCGCTGGCCGAACTGCTCGACCCCGACACCGGCCTGGGCCCGCCGGCCGGCTACCGGCGCCCGGCCGGCCCCCGCGGCACGGCCAACCCCCAGCCCGCCCGGGCCCGCACCGACGCCGACGCGGCCCGCGACCGGTTGCTGGCCGAACTGGCGGCGGGCGCCCTCGCCGACCGGGAGCCGGACGGCGCGCTGCCCGAAGTGCTCCTGGACGACGACCTGCTGGCCCGGCTGGCCCCGCCGCGCGACGAGGCGGGCGGCGCCGTCGACACCCCGCCCGCATCCCTGGAGCTGTACGCCGAACTGGCGGCGGACTCCCTGGAGGCGCTGGACGCCGGGGACTTCCGACTCGTGCTCTCCCCTGTCGCCGGCAGTGACCGCGCCGGAGCCACCTTCGGCCGCTTCGCCACCCTGCTCGCGGGTGCGGGGGGCGACCGCGGCCCGGGTGCCGAACCGGGCGCGGACCCGGGCCGGTCGGCGGACGACCCCGCGGCGGCCGGCGGGGCACTGCTGGCCGAGGCCGCCGGGTCCGTGCAGTCCGCTGGGCCCACCGGATCCGGCGACCACGGCGCACTCGAAGCGCACCTGGAGTTCACCCCGTACCGCGCGCGCCATGCCAACATCGCCCTGACCCCGCGCTGGCTCGACCACCGGGTGGTGGTCAGCGCCTTCGCCGACCCGGGCGGCCCCTCCGTACTTCCGTTGGACGACCTGGTCGTGCTGGCCGACCCCGACCGGCTCGCGGTGTACTCCCGCCGCCTCGGCCGCGAGGTCCGCGTCGCCACCCATCACGTGCTCAACCTGCGCAGCGGTGCGCCCAACGCGGCCCGTTTCCTCCAGGAGGTGACGCTGACCGGGCAACGGCCCTGGCAGCCCTGGGACTGGGGGGCGGCGAGCAGCGCGCCCGTGCTGCCGCGCGTCCGCCGGGGCCGGGTGGTGCTGGCCCCGGCCACCTGGCGGCTGACCGCGCCCGTCCCGGCGGCCTCCGCCCCGTTCGAGCAGTGGGACGAGGGCCTGGCCCGCTGGCGCCGACGCTGGGGAGTGCCGGCCGCCGTCCGCCTGATCAGCGGCGACCAGCGGATCAGCCTGGACCTCGACCTCCCGTGGCACCGGCGGCTGTTGCACAGCCAGGCGCGGTCCGCCGAGCCCACCGTGCTCCAGGAGGACCCCAACCCGGCCGGCGACGGCGGCTGGCTGTGCGGACCGGATGGTGCGCGGACCGCCGAACTGGTGGTCCCGCTGCGCCGCAGCACGACCGGGCCGACCGCGTCCGGACCTCGCCGCCCGCTGCCCGCCCGGCGCGACCGGACCGTCGAACTCCCCGGCGGATCCTGGCTGTTCGCCCGGCTGGCGGCCACCGAGGCGCGCCAGGAGGAGATCCTGGTCGAACACCTGCCCCGGCTGCTCGACGCCCTGCCCGCCGACGTGGACCGCTGGTTCTTCATCCGCTATCAGGACTCCGCGCCGCATCTGCGGCTGCGTTTCCACGGTGCGCCGCCGGTCCTCGCCGCCCGACTGCTGCCCACCGTGCACGACTGGGTGCGGGAGCTGCACCGGGCCGGGCTCGCCGCCGACCTGCGCCTGGAGGGGTACGCGCCGGAGACCGACCGCTACGGCGGCGCCGAGGTGCTCGCCGACGCCGAACGGGTCTTCCAGGCCGACAGCCTGGTCGCGCTGGCGGCGCTGCGACTGGCCCGGGCGGAGCGCTCGCTCTCCCGGGACCTGCTCGCCGCCGTGAACCTCGCCGGCACCGCGCAGGCCTTCCTGGCCGGCCGCGCGGGGCAGTCGGCGGGGCAGCCAGCGGGGCAGCCGGTGGGAGACCGCGTTCCTGACGACGGGCCCGAGGGCCGCACCGACCTCCCCACCAGTCTCTCCGCCGACCTCCCCGCCGGCCTCCCCACCGACCGGCAGGCCGTCGCGCCGACCGTCCCCGGCGTGCCCTCGGTCGGGGCCTGGCTGGCGGGGGTGTATCCGAAGTCGGAGCGCCACCACCAGGCGTTCCGGGCCCAGCGCGCGGCCGCGTTGCGGGCGATCGGCCCCGACGGGCCGACCGTCCCGGCGGGCGGCCTGCTGCCCGCCGACCCCGCGCTGGCCGACGCCTGGCGGCAGCGGGCCGTCGCACTCGCGCGGTACGCGTCCCGGGTGGAGCCGTCGTCGGCCGACCCGGTGCTGGCCTCGCTGCTGCACATGGGCCACAACCGGCTGATCGGGATCGACCGCGAGGCCGAACGCCGGGCCTACGCACTGGCCCGAGGCGCTGTCGAGGCCCACCGGGCCCGCCGCTCCAGCCCGCGGGAGGGGCGATGAACACGACGGATCCGATCCGCGCCGTGGCCGAGTTGCTCAGCAGGCCCGGTGCGCTCGAAGAACCGGCCGCCGACACCACGACGCCCTCGGCGTCCGCGCCGCCCCCAGCGGCGCACGCGCTCGGGGCCGGCCGCAGCGGCGCCGCGCTCGCGCTCGCCGTACTGGCCGACCGCGAGGACGACGCCGCGCTGCGCCGCGCCGCGCACGGGCACCTCACGGCCGCCGTGAAAGCCCCCGGGGCGATGCGGGGCGGCGGACTCTTCTCCGGCGCCGCCGCGATCGCCTTCGCCGCCCGCACCATGGCGCGGCGCCCCGGCGAGTACCGCACGCTGCTCGACGGGCTGACGCCCCGGGTCCGGCAGGCCGCGGCCGGGCGCGTCGCCGACCTGCGCGCCGATCTGGCCGTCGGCACGGGCCTGCGCGCACACACCTTCGACGCCGTCTCGGGCGCGGCGGGCCTGGGCCGGCTGCTGCTCGCGCTGGAGCCGGCCGGACCGGCACTGGCCGATCTGCTCACCGCGCTGGTCGCGCTGGCCGAGCCGACCGGCGGTGTGCTGCCGCGCTGGTGGACCGCCGGTGGACCGGGACTGCCCGGCGCGGATCCCGGGTTCCCCCGGGGGCACCTCAACCTGGGCCTGGCCCACGGGGTCCCGGGCCCGCTCGCCCTCCTGGCGCTGGCCCGGCTGCGCGGTGTGGAGGTGCCCGGGCAGGACGAGGCGATCGAGGCGCTGGCGAGTTGGCTCGCCGCCCGGCGGATCCCCGGCCCGGTCGACCCGGACAGGCCCGTCCCGACCGAGCCGGTGCCCATGGGCCCCGACCCGGCCGGGGATCGGCCCGGCGTGGGCGGGTCCTGGCCGATGACCGTGCGCGTCGAGGACGAGGAGGCCGGCCGGCTGCCGGCCGACCAGCCGACGCGGGCGGCCTGGTGCTACGGAACCCCCGGTGCGGCCCGCGCGCTCTTCCTTGCGGGCGCGGCCCACGGCCGCTCCGACTGGCGGACCACCGCCGTCGCGGCGCTGACCGACACGCTGCGCGACCCCGCCGGCTGGAACCTCCAGGGCCCCGGACTCTGCCACGGCACCGGCGGCCTGCTGCGGATCGCCCAGCGGATGGCCGAGGACTCCGGCTCCGCCGAACTGACCGCCCGTCTGCCCGCGCTCGCCGCCACCGTCGCGAGCCGGCTCGACACGGCACTCGGCGCCGGAGACCCGCCCGGCCTCCTGGAGGGGACGGCAGGCGCTGCCCTCGCCCTGCACGCCCACGCCCGTGCCCGTGCCCGTACCGCTGCGCAGGCGTCCTCGGCGGGCACCGGCGACGCCGCCGAGGAGTGGGACGCCTTCCTGCTGATCTGCTGAGCTGCTGAGCTGCTGAGCTGCTGAGCTGCTGAGCTGCTGAGCTGCTGAGCTGCTGAGCATCAGGAAAGCCGTCCCACCCGCCGGGCCGTCACTTCTCGGGGGCGCCCTACTCCACCGTCACGCTCTTCGCCAGGTTGCGCGGCTTGTCGACATCGCGGTCGAGGGCCACGGCGGCGTGGTAGGCGAGGAGTTGGAGCGGGATGTTGAGCAGCAGCGGGTCGAGCTCGGGCTCGCTCTTGGGGACGAGGACGCAGTGGTCGGCGAGCTTGTCCTCGGGGCGGCGGTGCGCGATGGCGATCACGCGGCCGGAGCGGGCCTTGATCTCACCGAGGGTGGTGAGGTTCTTGTCGAGCAGTTCGTCGTCCGGGACGAGTGCGACGGTGGGCAGTTCGGGGCTGATCAGCGCCAGCGGACCGTGCTTCAGCTCGCTCGCCGGGTAGGCCTCGGCGTGCACGTAGGAGATCTCCTTGAGCTTCTGCGCGCCCTCCCGGGCGACCGGGTAGCCGCGGACCCGGCCGATGAACATCATGCCCGCCGATCCGGCGTACTCGGCGGCGAGTTCGGCGATGGCCTCGGTCTGCGCGAGCACCTCGCGGATCTGGTCCGGCAGCGCCTTCAGGGCCGCGACGATCCGGCGGCCGTCGGCGGGCGACAGGTCGTGGATGCGGCCGAAGTGCAGGGCGAGCAGCGCGAAGGCGACCACGGTGGAGGTGAAGGCCTTGGTGGAGGCGACCGAGATCTCCGGCCCGGCGTGCAGGTACATGCCGCCGTCGCACTCTCGGGCGATGGCGCTGCCCACGGTGTTGACGACGCCGAGCACCCGTCCGCCCTTGCGCTTGATCTCCTGGACGGCGGCCAGCGTGTCGTAGGTCTCGCCGGACTGGCTGACCGCGATGTAGAGCGTGTCCGCCTCGATCACCGGGTTGCGGTAGCGGAACTCGGAGGCGGGCTCGCTGTGCGCGGGGATGCGGGAGAGTTCCTCGATCAGCTGGGCGCCCATCTCGCCGGCGTAGTAGGCGGATCCGCAGCCGAGGATCTTCACCCGGCGGATCTCGCGCAGCTCCCGGGCGTCCAGGTTGAGGCCGCCGAGGTGCGCGGTGGAGAAGCGCTCGTCGAGCCGGCCGCTGAGCGTGCGCTCGACCGAGCCGGGCTGCTCGTGGATCTCCTTGAGCAGGAAGTGCTCGTAGCCGCCGGTGTCGTAGGAGTCGATCTCCCAGTCCACGGTGGACGGCTGGTGGTGGGTGGTGCGGGCGTCGGTGGTGAAGGTGCGGAAGCCGTCGGCGCGGACGGTGGCCAGCTCGCCGTCCTCCAGGTGGACGACCTGGCGGGTGTAGCGGACGAGGGCGGAGACGTCGGAGGCGACGAACATCTCCTTCTCACCGAGGCCGAGCACTATCGGGCTGCCGTTGCGGGCGGCCACGATCCGGTCCGGCTGCTCGGCGTCGAGCACCGCGATGCCGTAGGTGCCGACCACCCGGGCGAGCGCGGCGCGCACCGCGTCCTCCAGCTCGACTCCCTCGCCGACGTGCGCGGCGATCAGGTGGGAGAGCACCTCGGTGTCGGTCTCGGAGCGGAACACGACGCCGTCGGCGGTGAGCTTGGCGCGCAGTTCGTCGGCGTTCTCGATGATGCCGTTGTGGACGACGGCGATCCGCTCGGCGCCGTCCAGGTGCGGGTGGGCGTTGGCGTCACTGGGCACGCCGTGGGTCGCCCAGCGGGTGTGGCCGATGCCGGTGCCGCCCTTGAACCGGGCCGGGACGGCGGCGGCCAGGTCGGCGACCCGGCCCTTGACCTTGCGGACCTTGAGCCCGCCGGTGCGCCCGGTGACGGCCACGCCGGCCGAGTCGTAGCCGCGGTACTCCAGCCGGGCCAGGCCCTCCAGCAGGAAGGGGGTCGCGTCCTTGGGGCCGATGTAGGCCACGATTCCGCACATGCGTGGTCTCCTCTTCGTGAATGCCGTGAGTGCCGTAAGTGCCGTGAATGCGCCAGTGCCGTGCCCCCCGCCCCGGCAGCGCTCAGCCGTAGACGATGCGGCGCAGCTGGCGGGCCGAGAGCTCGGGTGCCGCGACCCGGCGGGCGGGGAGTTCCTCGGCGAGCCGGGTGAAGATCCGTTCGTTGGTCAGTCCGCGTGCCTGGAGCTCGCCGTGGCGGCGGCGGACGTACTCCTCGGTGCTCTCGGAGAAGTACGCCAGCACCTCCGCCACGACCCGCGCCGCCTCCCGGGGCCCGAGCGGGCTGGCCCGGGTGAGGTGGGCGAGGAGGTCGTCGTGAGGGTGGGGTGAGCTCGGCACGAGTGAGGAGCCTAGGCCGCGCCGCCTCTGGGGCCAAGAATCCTGCCCGAAATCGGGCAGACTTTACGACTTTCAGCTCAAACAACCAGTCACATCGTCCTCCCGAGCCCCTTCCGACTCCTTCCCGACGCACCCTTGTAGCCGCACCCCTCCGACACGTAGCGTCATTTTCCGCATACGTAGCGGAAGACCGGAGGCTTGCTGATGTGCGGGATCACCGGATGGGTCGCCTTCAACCGTGACCTCACCGCCGAACGGGCCGTCGTCGACGCCATGACGGCCACCCAGATCTGCCGCGGCCCGGACGCCGGCGGCGTCCACCTGGAGCGACACGCCGCCCTCGGCCACCGCCGCCTCGCGGTGATCGACCTGGAGGGCGGCGTCCAGCCCATGACCGTCGAGCACGACGGCCGGCTGCTGGCGGCGCTCACCTACAGCGGCGAGGTCTACAACCACCGCGAGCTGCGCGCGGAACTGAAGGCGGCCGGACACCGCTTCCGCACCCGCAGCGACACCGAGGTCGTGCTGCACGCCTACCTGGAGTGGGGCGAGGGCCTGGCCGAACGCCTCAACGGGATGTTCGCCTTCGCGATCTGGGACGCCCGCAGCGAGGAACTGCTGCTGGTCCGCGACCGGATGGGCGTCAAGCCGCTGCACTACCACCTCACCCCCGACGGCGTGATCTTCGGCTCCGAGGTGAAGGCCATCCTGGCCCACCCCGCCGTCCGCCCGGTGGTCGACCTGGACGGGCTGCGCGAACTGCTCGCCTTCACCCGCACCCCGGGCATCACCCCCTACCGGGGCATCGTCGAGGTCCGGCCCGGGCACGTCGTCCGGGTCCGCCGCGAGGGCGTGTCGGTGCGCCGCTACTGGGCGCTGGAGGCGCGCGAGCACACCGACACCCTCGAGGCCACCGTCGCCACCGTCCGGGCCCTACTGGACGACATCGTCCACCGCCAGCTCGATTCGGACGTCCCGCTCTGCTCGCTGCTCTCCGGCGGCCTGGACTCCAGCGCCGTCACCGCCCTCGCCGCCCGGGTCCTGCGGGCCGAGGGCGCCGGCCCGGTGCGCTCCTTCGCCGTCGACTTCGCCGGCCAGAGCGAGAACTTCCACGCCAGCGAGGTCCGGCCGACCCTGGACGGCCCGTACGCCCGGCTGCTGGCCGAGCACGTCGGGGCCGACCACAACGTGATCGAGCTGGACGCCGCCGCGCTCACCGACCTCGCCCAGCGGGACGCCGTCCTGCGCGCCCGCGACCTGCCCGGCGGCTTCGGCGACATGGACATCTCGCTGCTGCTGCTCTTCCAGGGCGTGCGCCGCCAGTCCACCGTCGCCCTGTCGGGCGAGTCCGCGGACGAACTGTTCGGCGGCTACCGCTGGTTCCACGACCCGAAGGCCGTCGCCGCCGACGACTTCCCCTGGGCGGTCTCGCTGACCGGCCTCGGCGGCCAGGGCACAGGGCCGCGCGAACACCTGCTCGACGCCGGCCTGCTCGCCGAGCTCGACCTGCCCGGCTACCGGCGGGCCCGCTACCACGAGGCACTCGCCGAAGTCCCGCACCTGCCGGACGCCGATCCGCTGGAACGGCGGATGCGCGAGATCTCGTACCTCCACCTGACCCGCTTCGTCTGCATCCTGCTCGACCGCAAGGACCGGATGAGCATGGCCAACGGTCTGGAGGTGCGGGTGCCGTTCTGCGACCACCGGCTGGTCCAGTACGTCTTCAACACGCCGTGGGCGATGAAGCACTTCGACGGCCGGGAGAAGAGCCTGCTGCGCGCCGCCGTCCGGGACGTGCTGCCGGACGCCGTCGCCGACCGGGTGAAGAGCCCGTACCCGGTCACCGAGGACCCGCACTACCCGGCGCTGCTGCGGGCCGAGCTCGCCCGGCTCGCCGCCGAGCAGAAGTCCCCGGCGCTCGCCCTGCTCGACCGGCGGCGCCTCGCCGACGCGCTCGATCCGGGCACCGACCCGCAGTCCGTCCGGCTGGCCGTCGACTTCGCGCTCGAACTGCACACCTGGCTGACGGACTACCAGGTGACGCTGGACATCTGACGGCGGGCCGCCCCGGGCGGCGCGGCGGCCTCGACGGCGGGCCGCTGCGCCGTTCGGGTGATTGATCCGGGTGACGAATCCCGGGTGATCATCCGGAACCAACCCGCCGCGCCCGGGCGTCGGACGGTGCGGTAGCGTCGCCGACACCTCCCGAATGGCGGGCGATAACGCGGATTCCCGCCGCCGTGCCGTCAGGATGGGAGCGAACCGTCCACCTCGATCCGCCGGGGGATCACCTCATGCAACCGCGGGTATTCGCGATTCTCACCGCCCTGCTCCTGGGCGTCCTGGGCCTCGGGTCGGTGGCCGTCACCGACTGGTCGCCCGCGACCGCCACCGTGGCGACGACCCCGGCCGCCACCGCGGGCTCCGGCGCCGCCGCGCCCGGCGTCGCACCGGCGGCCGCGAGCGCCACCCCGACCGGCGACCCGGCGGTGTGGACCCGCTCGACGCTGCGCAACAAGCTGATGGCCGAGATGGACGCCAGCGACCCCGGCGTCGCGCTCGCCGACCTCGACAAGATCACCAAGGAGAAGCCGTACACCGTGCGCTTCTGCCACCCGATCGCGCACGAGCTCGGCCACGCGGCGGTCAAGCGCTTCAACGCCGACTTCCAGAAGGTCATCTCCTTCCCGCACGAGACCTGCGCGGCCGGCTACCTGCACGGCGCGGTCGAGGAGATGCTCAACGCCTCCGCCCAGCCCGAGGTGGACCTGCTCAAGCTCTGCGCGCCCAAGAACACCGGCCCGTGCATCCACGGCGTCGGCCACGGCACCATGTTCGTCGCCAAGCAGGACGTCCCCAAGGCGCGCGAGCTGTGCAGCAAGTTCCCCAGCGACCAGAACAAGATCCGCTGTTCCGAAGGGCTGTTCATGCAGCTCTTCGGCCCGGACGAGGAGGACGAGAAGGCCAAGGCGAACCTGCCCGCCGACAAGCTCGCCCAGGACCCGCTGTACCCGTGCAAGGACCAGCCGGGCCTGTTCCAGTCCGCGTGCTTCTTCTACGCCCCGACCTTCTACCTCTCCTCGCACGACTACCCGAACCACCCCGAGGTCTACGCCGACGCCCTCAAGTGGTGCCTCAGCGGCAAGGCCAGCGGCGGGGCGACCGACTGCAGCCGCGGCGTCGGCTCGCGGACGATGAAGTACAACCTCGACCGCGAGGACTGGGCCGCCCAGCAGTGCGGCACCGCCGCCGACGGCTGGCAGCGCAAGGCCTGCGCCGAGGGCCTGGTCAGCTACTACACGGTGAACTACACCGACGACGGCGCGGCCGGCCGGCTCTGCGCCAAGATCACCGACAGGGAGATGCAGGGCTACTGCCGCTCCGCCAGCGGCCTGTCCAGCTCGCTCGACTGACCTCGCCCGTCCCACCGGGACCGACCGCCCCGTCTCACCTGGAGGGCCCGCGCCGCACGGCGCGGGCCCTTTCCGTAGGATCGGCCGACCGGTCCACCGGACCGGACGATCAGGGTGCGCCGAGGACGCCGCGCCTCCCCCGCCCCTGGAGAGCCGCCATCATGACCGCCGAGGACTTCCGCGCCGCCGCGCACACCGCCGCCGACCTCGTCTCCGACTACCTCGCCGAACTGCCCGGGCGCCCGGTCTGGCAGCCGATGGACGACACCGCCCGCCGGGCCCTGCTCGACGCCCCGCTGCCCGCCGCCGGCCGCCCGCTCGCCGACCTCCTCACCGCCATCGGGCAGGACGTCCTCCCCCACCCGATGGGCAACGGCCACCCCCGCTTCTTCGGCTGGGTCAACTCCGCCCCCGCCCCCGCCGGAGTCCTCGCCACCCTCGCCGCCTCCGCCATGAACCCCAGCTCGGCCGGCGGCGACCACGCCGACGTCCACCTGGAACGCGCCGTGGTCCGCTGGATCGCCGAACTCGTCGGCTTCCCACACCCGGCCGGCGGCGGCCTGCTCACCTCCGGCACCTCGATGGCCACCATCGTGTGCCTGGCCGCCGCCCGCAACCGCGCCGCCCGCCGGGCCGGCTGGGACGTCCGCGAGGACGGCCTGGCCGGCCTGCCGCCGCTGGTCGGCTACGTCACCGGCGAGACCCACTCCTGCGTCCGCAAGGCCGCCGAACTCCTCGGCCTCGGCAGCCGGCACCTGCGCACCGTCGCCACCGGGCCGGACGGCCGCCTCGACCCCGCCGAACTGCGGGCCGCCGTCGAACGCGACCGGGCCGCCGGACTGCTGCCCTTCCTGGTCGTCGCCTCGGCCGGCACCGTCGGCACCGGCGCCGTCGACGACTTCGGCCCGATCGCCGACCTCTGCGCCGAGCAGCGCCTGTGGCTGCACGTCGACGGCGCGTACGGGGCCTTCGGCAGGCTCGACCCGGCCATCGCCCACCGCTACGCCGGCCTGGAGCGCGCCGACTCCCTCGCCCTCGACCCGCACAAGTGGCTGGGCGTGCCCGTCGACTGCGGCTGCGCGCTGGTGCGCGACACCGAGGAACTGCGTGCCACCTTCAGCCTCGTCCCCTCCTACCTGCGCGACGAGGCGGCCGGCGCGCTCGGCTGGTTCTCCGAGTACGGCACCGAGCAGACCCGCCCGTTCCGCGCGCTCAAGGTCTGGGCCACCATCGCCCACAAGGGCCGCGACGGCATCGCCCGGGACATCGCCCGCTGCACCGCCCTCGCCCGCCGCCTCGGCGAACTGATCGAGGCAGACGGGGAGTTGGAGCTGCTGGCCGAGGTCCAGACCTCCATCGTCGCGTTCCGCCACCGCACCCCCGGGCACGACGAGGCCGCCGTCGACGCCCTCAACCGCGAACTCCCCGCCGTCGTCCAGCGGCGCGGCCGGGTCTTCGTCACCGGAGCCCGCCTCGGCGACCGCGAGATGCTCCGCGCCTGCCTGCTCAACGCCGCCACCACCGAGGCCGACCTGGAGCTCCTGCTCGCGGAGGTCAAGGCGGCGGCTGCGGACCTGCAACCGTAACGCGGGCCCGGCGACCTTAACCACCAGGTCACGGCGGGTTCGTGGACAGGAAACACCCGTCGGGCAGGGTGCTGTCATGGAGCAGACGGAGCACACGGAGCACCCGACCATGCAGCCGACGCCCACCCTCCCCCGGGCCCGACGACGCGGCGCCGGCACCCACCGCTGGCGCCGCGACAGCGTCGAACTCGCCGCCGTCTTCGTCTCGGTCACCGCGGCCGACCTGGTCGCCAAGATCGTCGTCCGCGGCCCCGACGGCCCGGTGGTCCTCGCCGCCGCCGCCCTCGCCCTCCTCGCCACCGCCCTCTTCCACACCTGGTGGTCCCAGCGCCACCACCCCCACTCCCCCGCGCCCCCGACCACCCTGTGGCGCGTCCGCACCGCCGCCCGCAGCACCCCCGACGACCTGGCCCGCGTCCACACCGCCCTGGCCGACCAGCACGTCGCCGTCCTCTCCCGCCAGCCCCACCCCGTCCCCGGCACCACCGTCGACGAGCTCTACCTCCGCGCCCCCCACACCCTCACCCCCACCGACCTCACCACCCTCCTCGCCACCACCGGCCACCCCCTCCTCGACACCCCCACCCGCATCGGCTGACCGCGGCGCGACCACGGCGACGCAGCGGGTTCCCCGACACCGCTACGCAGGAGGGGGTTCGACGCCCCTCCCGCGAGCCCGCCCGCCGCGTCTGGCTCAGGACTGCGGGGCGGCCGGAGTGAGACGGTAGGCGGGCAGGCCCCGGCGGCGGATGAGGAATTCGGCGACTATCAGGTTGGGCAGCCAGCTGAGGAACGGGACGGCGGCGTAGGCGTTGTCGAAGAAGCGCTCGCCGTCGACGTGTCCCTGGGCGGTGAGCGTCTGGAGGAGGATGAGGACGCCGAGCCAGGACCGGAGGGTGACGGCGGCGTAGGTGAGGGCGAAGCTGCGGATCATCCAGGCGCGGTGGCTCGGCAGGTCGCGGTCGCGGACGGCTCGGTAGCCGCGCCAGGTGGTCCAGGCCCAGAGCAGGGCGAGCCCGCCGAAGCCGAAGAAGCCGTTGAAGGCGGCGGAGTTGAAGAACGCCATGACGAACGCGGCCAGGGATCCCACCGCGACCCCGAAGACGTAGACGCGGCCGGTCCAGCGGTGGACGGCGGGGGATCGCCGGCGCAGCGTGGTGGAGAACTGGAACGGGCCGACCAGCAGCGCCAGCGCGGCCGTCACGATGTGGACGTAGAAGGTGACTTGGACGGCCGTCGGGCGCTCGGCGT
The DNA here is from genome assembly GCF_056435345.1 of Kitasatospora sp. NPDC043950. Classification (NCBI taxonomy): domain Bacteria; kingdom Bacillati; phylum Actinomycetota; class Actinomycetes; order Kitasatosporales; family Streptomycetaceae; genus Kitasatospora; species Kitasatospora sp. NPDC043950. Next base: position 120,384 of record NZ_JBWKER010000017.1, on the reverse strand, counting down.
AGGTGGCGGACACGCCGCCCTCCGACGCGGCGATGGGCAGGCCGGCCTGGGCGTACGTCCCCACGGCGTACCCGACGATCGCGAGCGAGGTCAGCAGGACGACGGCCCAGCGGACGCGCCCTCCCCTCCTGCTCGTCGGGGCGGGGGCGGTCGCGGCGCGGGCGGCGGTACTGGTCATCGGTGACCCCGATCGGCTGGAGGTGGGACGGCATCACGTGCACGGTGCGCGTCGCGCGGTCGGCCGGCGCTCTGCTCGCGGCGCCCACCACCACCCCGGAACTGGGGTCTACCACCACGCTGTTCGAACCGCAGCCAGTGTGGCCGGGCCCGCGGCCCCGGGCCATGGAGCGGCCCCCCGGGCCGGGAGGGGGGTTACCCCCACGACCCGACGCGACGTCAACCGGACGGCCTCCCACCGCACGGGCACCGCCGCCGCCAGCTTGACCGCAACGGGCCCCGGGGTTCGTTACGCAGCCGATGGGCGGCCGTGACACGACCGGCCGGGGACCGCGACACGGGCCTCCTACCGTCATGGACGACGCACCGGCCACCCCGGCCGGGAGGCGTCCATGACGAAGGAGAACACCGTATGAGCAGGAGCCGTACCCACCGCTCCCCCGCCCGCCGCGTGCTGGCCGTCTGCGCCCTGACCGGCGGCGCGCTGCTGACCGTCGTCACCGGCGGACAGGCCTTCGCCGACGGGACCCCGTCCGCCGCGCCTGCTGCGGGTGCCGGCGTGTCGGCCGCCCCCACCTCTACGCCCACCCCGGCCCGCCCCGCCCCGGCCGCCCCCTCGGTCGCGGGCAAGGACGCCTCGACCACGCCCACGGCGAAGCCCAGCGCGCAGCCCGCCGTCAGTGGCGCGCCCACGGCGCAGCCCGCCGCCGGCGGCGCCGGAGTCTCCAGTGACGGCAAGGCCCAGGTCCGTGAGGTGCCCAAGGGCGCGGCCCAGGCCGGCGACGGGTCCGGCGAGACCGACAGCAACGGCCTGATGCTGGCCGGTGGCGGGGCCGTCGCGGCCGTCGGCGCCGGTGCGCTGGGCTTCGCGATGCTGCGCCGCCGCTCCGGTGCGCGCGGCTGACACCGGCCCCGAGTCCGCCGGGCACCCCGGCGCCGCCTCCCCGCCCTTGACCGGGCGGGGAGGCGGCGCCGGGGGCCCGGTGGGTACCGGGGCCCCGGCGGGCGGCGGGCAGCCCGACAGCACGCCCGGCGCCGACGAGCCGGCCCGCCACGGCCGCCCGCGCGGTGGCCGCAGCCGGCGGCGCCGCAAGGCCTCCCCCGGCCCGGGCACACTGCGCCGGACGGCGTTCGGCGCGGCGGGCCTGGCCTGCCTGGTGCTGGGCACCACCGTGGCGTTGTCCGGCCAGCAGACCCCGGTGGTGCGGGTCGAGCCCTCGGTGCACGGCAGTACCGACAACCCGGCGGCCGCGCCCTCGGGAGGCCCCGGAACCACCGGGACGGCCGGGAGCACCGGGAGTCCGGCCGGCGCGCCGAAGCCGTTCGCCGCCTCGGCGCCGACCCGGCTGCTGGTCCCGGCCGCCGGGGTGGACGCCCCCGTGACCGGCCTCGGGCTGAATCCCGACGGGACGGTCGAGGTGCCGGCCGCCGACCGGGCCGACGAGGTCGGCTGGTACCGCAACGGGCCGACGCCCGGGGAGGCCGGCCCCGCCGTCCTCATCGGGCACTACGACACCGCGCACGGCCCGGCGGTCTTCCACGGCGTGCCGAAGCTGCGGCCGGGCGACCTGATCCAGGTGCGGCGCGCGGACGGCAGCACCGTGGACTTCAAGGTCCGCTCGCTGCTCCAGGCCGCCAAGGACCGCTTCCCGACCGAAACGGTCTACGGTGACACTCCCGAACCCGCTCTCAGGCTCATCACCTGCGGCGGGCGGATCGGCTCGGACGGGCACTGGACGGACAACATCATCGTCCTGGCGGACCTGGCCGGTCCGGGCGGCGCGACCGGCTGAAGCCGCCGCGCCGCCCCGGTCGTCCCGGCCGTCGGGTCGTTTCGACTGTCGAACCGGCGCGGCGGCCGGGACGGCGGGACGGGAACCACCGACCGCCGTCCACGCGACCTACCACCGAGGCCCGTGCGGGGACGAACCGGCGCATCGCCGCAGACCAGGAGGACGAGCACCGACCGTGGCAGCAGCATCCCCACCCCGCCGCCGGCCCGTCGCCGTGCCGGTGGCGGCCCTCGCCGCCCTGGCCGTCCTCGTGACGCTCGCGGCCCTGGCCCTCGGCCGTGCCACCCCCGGCGGGCTCCAGGACCACGGCGCCACCCAGCCGGTGGCACCGCCGCTGGTGGCCCAGCCGCTCTGGCCCGACCTGGCGGCCTCCCCGCCGCCGCGCCCTCCCGCCACCGGCGCCGGGGCCGCCACGCAGGCCGCGCCGCAACCCGTCCCGGACGTGACCGTCCCCGGGCACGACATCAGGACGGTCGACGTCCGCACCGTCCTCGCCAAGGACTCCACGGTGGGCCCGGAGGAGCGGCGCGCCCTGGACTCCTGCCCCGCCTGCGACGTCCGCAGCCCCGAGTTCCGTGACCTCACCGGCGACGGGCGGGACGAACTGGTCGTCGCCGTCGTCACCCCCGGGCCCGTGGTCCTGCACGTCTACCTGCTGGCCGACGACCGGCTGCTGCCCATCCTCCAGGTCGAGGTGCTGAAGGGGTTCAGCGCCGCGACCGTGGGATCCGACCTGTGGCTCTACGAGCCGACCGGCGCGTTCGTCCGGACCAGCAGCCACTACCAGTGGGACGGCGTCCGGCTCGGCCTGCTGGAGCGGAAGGTCGAGGACACCGGCCCGATCGCCGGCCCGGGCGGCGGACCCGCGAACGGCAGTGCACAGACACCCACCAGCACGCCCAGCGCCGGCCCCGCCGTCTCCCCGCACGACGGCCACGCATCCGCCCAACCGAAGCCCGCCATACCCGAGCCGGGCGCCGGCGCGGGCGTCTCCTCCCCGAGGACGGCCGTCCCGGTCCCCATCCGCCCGTCCTCGGCTCCCTCGGAAGCGAAGCCATGAACCCCCCAGCCGCGCCCGCCCACCCGCACATCCTGCTCGTCGAGGACGACGAGGTGATCCGGGAGGCCACCCGGATGGCCCTGGAGCGCTACGGCTTCCCGGTCACCACGGCCGCCGACGGCCTGGAGGGTCTGGAGGCCTTCCACGCCGTGCGCCCCGACCTCCTCCTGCTGGACGTCATGCTGCCGCTCCTCGACGGGGTCGGCCTCTGCCGCCGGATCCGGGAGGAGAGCCAGCTGCCGATCCTGATGATGTCGGCGCGCACCGACCCGGTCGACGTGGTGTCCGGTCTGGAGGCCGGGGCGGACGACTACGTCGTCAAGCCCTTCGAGAGCGCCGTGCTGGTCGCCCGGATCCGCACCGTGCTGCGCCGGGTGCGGGTGGTCCCGGCCGAACCCGCGCTGCCCGAGGAGCCGGTGGACCCCGCCGTCCCCGTCGCAGCGCCTGCTGCCGTCCCCGCCACCGCCGTCCCCGCCACCGCCGTCCCCGCCACCGCCGTCCCCGCCACCGCCGTTCCCGCGGACACCCCCTCCCCCGCGCTGCGCAGCTTCGACGGCATGCAGGTGGACACCGACAGCATGGAGGTGCGCGTCGACGGCCACCTCGTCCCGCTCACCCCCACCGAGCTGCGGCTGCTGCTGGAGTTCACCGCCGCGCCCGGCATCGTGCTGGAGCGCTCCACCCTGCTGGAACGCGTCTGGGACTACGACTGGGGCGCCGACACCCGGGTGGTGGACGTCCACGTGCAGCGGCTGCGCGCCAAGATCGGCTCCGGCCGGATCGAGACCGTCCGCGGGTTCGGCTACAAGCTGCGGCGTCCGGCATGACCCTGCGCCGTCAGATCGCCACCGCCGTCGCCGCCATCGCCGTCCTGGTGGCGGTGGCCGTCGGCCTGCTGGTCCACCAGGCGATGATCCGTCAGCACGTGGACCAGGCCCGCGCCGCCGCGCTCGCCGCGCTCGGCTCGGCCGTGGACACCTACAAGCGCGGCGAGGTCACCGACCGGTTCGCCCTGGACGACCCGGCGCTGCCCGAGGGGCTGCGGACGCTCGCGGCCGGCGGCCGCGAGGGCTCGCTGCTCGCCGGCGGTCCGCAGGGCGAGTCGATGTGGGCGGCCCGACCGGTCCAGACCGGGGTGCTCTCCGTGCGGGTGGACTTCACCCAGGACCGGCAGGCGATCGCCGACCTCGACCGGATCATCCTGATCACCGTCGTCGCCGCCGTCTTCACCACGGTCCTGGCCGGCGTCCTGGTCGCCGACCGGATCAGCCGCCGACTGCGCACCGCGGCGACGGCCGCCCGGGGCATCGCCGCCGGCCGGACGGACACCCGGATCGGCGAGCTCGTCGACGGGAAGGACGAGGTCGCCGACCTCGCCGCCGCCGTCGACCTGATGTCCCGCACCCTGCACCAGCGGCTGGAGGACGAGCAGCGCTTCACGGCGGACGTCGCCCACGAACTGCGCACCCCGCTCACCGGCCTGGTCACCGCCGCCGAGCTGCTCCCGCCCGGCCGCCCCACCCAGCTCGTCCAGAACCGGGTACAGGCCCTGCGCTCGCTGGTCGAGGACCTGTTGGAGGTCTCCCGCCTCGACGCCGACGCCGAGATCCCGGACTTCGCCCCCGTCCCGCTGGAGCGGGCGGTGCGCCGCACCGTCACGCTCACCGGCCTGGAGGTCGACGTGGACGTGGACGTGGCCGCCGACCGCCAGGTCCGCACCGACCTGCGCCGCCTCGACCGCATCCTCGGCAACCTGCTGATCAACGCCCACCGGCACGGCACCGCGCCGATCCGGCTGCACGTCGACGGCCACCGGATCACCGTCCGCGACCACGGCCCCGGCTACCCCGACGACCTCCTCGCCCGCGGCCCCCAGCGCTTCCGCACCAACGCCCCCGAACGCGGACGCGGCCACGGCCTCGGCCTCACCATCGCCACCGGCCACGCCCGCGTCATCGGCGCCGGCCTCACCTTCACCAACCACCCCGACGGCGGCGCCCTCGCCACCCTCACCCTGCCCGACGACCCGTCCCACCCCTGACCGCTCGACCGCAGCCGTGAGACATGGCCGCCGTGTGGCAGCCGCTGGAGCAGCGGCTGCCACACGGCGGCCGGGGCCTGAGGGCGGCCCCCGTACGGCCGCCGCTCAGTCGCCGCTCAGCTGTCGCTCGGCTGGACGACGCACGCCGAGTTCGCGAGCATCGACCCGAAGCCGCCGAGCAGCGTGGAGACGACAGCCTTGCAGGCGGCAGCCTCCTGGGGCGTCTTGGGCCCGTCGGCGGCGGCGGCCGGCTGGGCGAGGGCGATCGGCGCGGCCAGCAGCAGTGCGCAGCACGCCACGCCCAGTACGGACCGCTGCACGAGGGCGGACTTCTTCAGGAAGGACGACGGGAAGGACATGTGAGCCCCTTCGGGGGAGGTGGGATCGGCGAAAAGCCGAGCCATCCCTATCCGAAGGGGCTCACCCGTTCCCGGATTCTGCGCCATCCGTGAGCGTGTCCAGGTCAATGGTCCGGTCGGGGCCGGGCGATCGCCCCGGGCCCGTCGGCCACCCTGGTGCCCGAGCCCGGCCGAGCCCCCCGAAACATGGTCACGCTCCGGAACCGCCCAGGTCATTCCTGCGTTCACGATCACGTAACCGGCCGGAAGCGCGGCGTCGGTAGCGTCGGCGGCATGACGGCATCACGCACTCGCCCCGAACGGCTCTGGCACCGGCCTTTCCGCAGGTCCGAGCGCAGGTGCGCGGCGCCCGAGGGCCAGGCCGCCCGGCTGCCCGCGCTCACCGGGGGCCCGTTGCGGTCCGCCCGCCCGCACCCCCCGGTCGACCGGCCGCGAGCCGTGACGGACCCGGACCGGGAGGCGCCGTCCCGGCTGACGCTGGCGGACGGGACGGCGCTGACGCTGCGCCCCGCCGGACCGGCCGACCGGGCCGCGGCCCTGGCGATGCACCTCCGCTGCTCCCCCGCCTCGCTGCGGCTGCGCTACCACGGGCCGGTCCGCGACGCCGGCCGCTACCTGGACCACCTGCTGGACGCCCGGCACGGCCACAGCCTCGCCGCGACGGCCGCCGACGGGCGGATCGTCGCCCTCGGGCACCTGATGTGGGACGACGACGAGGCGGAGCTGGCGGTGCTGGTCGAGGACGCCTGGCAGCGGCGCGGACTCGGTCCGGCCCTGCTGCGGCAGCTGTCGGCGGCGGCCCGGGCGGCCGGTGTCACGACCGTGTACGCGGTGACCCACGCCTCCAACACCGGGCTGATCACCGCGATGCGCCGGCTGGCCGCGCCGCTGGACTTCCGGGCCGAGGACGGCACCCTGGTGATCACCGCCACGCTGGCCGCGGACGAGCCGGTCTCCTGCGCCCGCCCGGGCCGCTGATCTTTTCTTCACCACATCCTCACCCGGGAACCCCGAGAGCCCGGAGAGCGTCCCAAGCGGCGAAGGCCCCCTCCGTACACCGTCTTCCCCGACGATCCGTCAGGACGCCCGAGGCGGCGCCTCCGGCCGTGTCGCAGCAGGCTGCCTGGGGTCCGGATCGTCGAGCCGGGCGGCGGAGTCGGTAGGCTGGCCCCGTCCCCGCCGCCCGACGGCCCGTTGATCCGGACCCGGGTGGTGCCGCAGCAAGGAGGAACCACTGAGCATGGCAGGCACCGAATCGGAGCCCACAGGCGCACGCGACGCCTCGCTGCCGGCCCGCGCCAAGATCGCGGTCACGGCCGGTCGGGTCGCTGCCGCCGTGTCCCGCAAGGCCGGACGCGGAAGCGGCTCGGTGATCGGCGGCAAGGTCGCCCTGAGGCTCGACCCCGACCTGCTCGCCACCCTCGCCGACCACCTCGACGTCGTCCTGGTCAGCGCCACCAACGGCAAGACCACCACGACCCGCCTGATCGCCGAGGCGCTGCGCGCCGCCGGCCCGGTGGTCTCCAACGCCCTGGGCGCCAACATGCCGGCCGGCATCACCTCCGCCCTGGCCGGTGGTTCGGACGCCCGCTTCGGCGTGATCGAGGTCGACGAGAAGTACCTGGCGGGCGTCGCCCGCGACACCCGCCCCAAGGCGATCGCCCTGCTCAACCTCTCCCGCGACCAGCTCGACCGCGCCGCCGAGACCCGGATGATGGCCGAGAAGTGGCGCGAGGGCCTTCAGGACACCGAGGCCGTGGTCATCGCCAACGCCGACGACCCGCTGGTGACCTGGGCCGCCTCGTCCTGCAAGAAGGTGGTCTGGGTGGCCGCCGGGCAGGCCTGGAAGGAGGACGCCTGGTCCTGCCCCGCCTGCGGCGGTGTGATGCAGCGCCCCGGCGACGACTGGTTCTGCCAGGAGTGCGGCTTCCGGCGCCCCAACCCGCACTGGGCGCTCCAGGGCACCCACGTGATCGACCCGCAGCGCGGCGCCTGGCCGATCCAGCTCCAGCTGCCCGGCCGGGCCAACCTGGCCAACGCCACCAGCTCGGCCGCCGTCGCCGCCGTGTTCGGCGTCTCCCCGCAGGTCGCGCTGGAGCGGATGCGCTCGGTCACGGCCGTGGCCGGCCGCTACGACGTGGTCCAGTACCAGGGCCGGGACATCCGGCTGCTGCTGGCCAAGAACCCGGCCGGCTGGCTGGAGACGTTCTCGCTGATCGACGGCCCGCCCGCGCCGGTGATCCTGTCCGTCAACGCGCTCGACGCCGACGGCACGGACACCTCCTGGCTGTGGGACGTCGACTACGAGCGCCTCGCCGGGCACCCGGTGTTCGTGATGGGGCAGCGCAAGCTGGACCTGGCCGTCCGCCTGGAGGTCGCCGGACTGCAGTTCCACGTGGTGGACACGCTGGAGCAGGCCGTCCGGATGGCCCCGCCCGGCCGGATCGAGGCCATCGCCAACTACACCGCCTTCCAGCAGCTGCGGAAGGTCGTGGCCGGCTGATGCCGCGCCTGCAGCCCCATCTGATCGTGACGGAAGGCCTTCGAGGATGAGTGAGAGCAGCCTGCGCGTGGTCTGGGTCTACCCGGACCTGCTCAGCACCTACGGCGACCGCGGCAACGCCCTGGTCGTGGAGCGCCGGGCCCGCCAGCGCCATCTCAACGTGACCCGGATCGACGTCCGCTCCGACCAGGCGGTCCCCACCAGCGGCGACATCTACCTGATCGGCGGCGGCGAGGACCGTCCGCAGCGGCTCGCCGCCGAGCGGCTGCGCAACGACAGCGGCCTGATCCGGGCCTCCGAGAACGGCGCGATCATCTTCGGCGTCTGCGCGGGCTTCCAGATCATGGGCCACGAGTTCGTCAACGACCTCGGCGAGCGCGAGCCGGGCCTCGGCCTGCTCGACGTCTGGACCACCCGCGGCGACGGCGCCCGCTGCGTCGGCGATGTCCTCGCCGACGTCGACCCGCGCCTCGGCCTGCCGCAGCTGACCGGCTTCGAGAACCACCAGGGCGTCACCCACCTCGGCCAGGGCGTCCAGCCGCTGGCCACCGTGGTCGCCGGCCGGGGCAACGGCACCGGCGACGGCACCGAGGGCGCCTGGCGGGACACCGTGTTCGGCACCTACCTGCACGGCCCGGTGCTGGCCCGCAACCCCGCCGTGGCCGACATGCTGATCAAGCTGGCGCTGGACGTCAACGCCCTGCCGCCGGCCGACACCACCTGGTACGACGCGCTGCGCGCCGAGCGCATCGCCGCCACGACGCGCCCCGCGTAGTACGTCCGTCCGCCCCGACGCCCGGGTGCCCGCGATGCGGTCACCCGGTTCAGGGGCGGCCCCGGACGTACCACAATGGGGCTGCCTACTGCACACCCTCCTCGGCAGCAGGCTGCACTTTCCGCGCGGGGGCGCCGACGGCGCCGCTCCCGCGTCGGCTCCTGCCCGGCCGGACCAGGGGCCGTATGCTCGACTTCGCGGCCGTTTTCGGGCGTTCTGTCCGGATCGGCCGGTCCTTCACCCCGCGGCCACCTCCCCGCCACTCCGGCGTGGGAGCGCCCCGCTACGGTGACGGCTCGTCGTCCCAGCCTGTAGTCCGGCCGTTCCTCGGTTCTGCTCGGGAGTTGCAAAGCTAATGCGTATCGGAGTGCTGACCAGCGGCGGTGACTGCCCCGGCCTGAACGCGGTGATCCGTTCCGTGGTCCACCGGGGGGTGGTCGACCACGGCGACGAGATCATCGGTTTCCAGGACGGCTGGCGCGGTCTCCTGGAGGGCGTCCACCGGCCGCTCACCCTCGACTCGGTGAGCGGCATCCTGGCCCAGGGCGGCACGATCCTCGGCTCGTCCCGGGTCCAGCCCAGCCACCTGCGCGACGGCGTCGAGCGCGCCAAGCGACTGTGCGCGGACCTCGGCATCGACGCGGTGATCCCGATCGGCGGCGAGGGCACCCTGAAGGCCGCCAAGCTGATGAGCGACGCCGGACTGCCGGTGGTCGGGGTCCCGAAGACCATCGACAACGACATCGCCTCCACCGACGTCACCTTCGGCTTCGACACCGCCGTCTCGGTCGCCACCGAGGCGCTGGACCGGCTGAAGACCACCGCCGAATCCCACCAGCGGGTCATGGTCGTCGAGGTCATGGGCCGGCACACCGGCTGGATCGCGCTCAACGCGGGCATGGCGGCCGGCGCGCACGCCATCGTCGTCCCGGAGCGTCCGTTCCACATCGACAAGCTGACCGCCGTCGTCCGCGAACGCTTCGACCGGCAGAAGAAGTTCGCCATCGTGGTCTGCGCCGAGGGCGCCAAGCCCGAGCCCGGCACCATGCACTGGGAAGAGGGCACCAAGGACATCTACGGCCACGAGCGGTTCACCGGCATCGCCACCCAGCTCTCCCGCGAGCTGGAGCACCGGCTCGGCAAGGAGGCCCGCCCGGTGATCCTCGGCCACACCCAGCGCGGCGGCACCCCGACCGCGTACGACCGGGTGCTCGCCACCCGCTTCGGCTGGCACGCCGTCGAGGCCGTCCACAAGGGCGCGTTCGGGCACATCACCGCGCTGCAGGGCACCGACATCAACCTGGTGCCGATCGCCGAGGCCGTCGCCGAGCTGAAGACCGTCCCGCAGGAGCGCTACCTGGAGGCGGAGACGGTCATCTGACCTCCCCCACCCCGTCGAGGGCCCGGACCGCTACCGGTCCGGGCCCTCGTGCGTCCGACGGGCGCCCCTGCGACGGCCCCGCTAGCGTGGCCGGTGGAGCGGACCACTCGCGGAAGGGCAACCGATGGAGATCCTCGCGTACGGGGTGCAGGCCGACGAACGGCCGCTGCTGAAACAGGCCTTCGCCGGCCGGCACGGGCTGCGCTGCCTGAGCATGTTCCTCAACCGCGACACCGCCCCACTCGCCGCCGGCTACCCGGCCGTCAGCAGCAGCGTCAACGCCGTCCTCGACGCCGAGACCCTCACCGTCCTCGCCGCCGGCGGCACCAAGCTGATCGCGCAACGCTCCACCGGCTTCAACAACATCGACCTCGACGCCGCCGCCGACCTCGGCCTCACCGTCGCCCGCGTCTCCTACTACAGCCCCTACGCCGTCGCCGAACACGCCTGGACGCTGGCCCTGGCCGTCAACCGCCGGATCGTCCGGGCCGCTGGGCGCAGCCGCGAGTTCGACTTCCGCCTCGACGGCCTCCTCGGCCGGGACGTCCACGGGATGACGGTCGGCGTCATCGGCACCGGCAAGATCGGCGAGTGCTTCACCCGCATCGCGGCCGGCTTCGGCACCGAACTGCTCGGCTGGGACATCGCCCGGAACCCGGCCTGCCTCGACCTCGGCATGACCTACACCGAACTGCCCGAACTCCTCACCCGCGCCGACCTCATCAGCCTCCACGTCCCCCTGCTCCCCGCCACCCACCACCTGATCGACGCCGCAGCGCTGGCGCGGATGAAGGACGACGCCATCCTCGTCAACTCCAGCCGCGGCGGCCTCATCGACAGCGCCGCCCTCGTCGAGACCCTGCGCGCCGGGCGCCTGTCCGGCGTCGGCCTCGACGTCTACGAGGAGGAAACCGGCGTCTTCTTCACCGACCGCTCCATCGAAGGCATCACCGACGACGTCCTCGCCCGCCTCGTCACCTTCCCCCAGGTCCTCGTCACCAGCCACCAGGCCTACTTCACCCACACCGCCGTCGGCCAGATCATCGACGCCACCGCCCGCAACATCGACGACTACGCCGCCGGACGCACCAACGAGAACACCCTCGTACCGAGGAACTGCTGAACCTCAAAGCGTGATGTCGGATCCATTTACCTGACAGCTTCCGAATGGTTCCAGTAGCCCTGAGCTGTGAGATACGCGCAGGGCCGAGGGTTGACCGACGCCGAGAGGGCCACGCGGGAGCAGATCCGGCGGCAGACCGTGGAACGCGTCGAGGACGGGGAGAAGAACCGGGAGCTCGCTACCGCGCTGCGGGTGAGCGAGCGGTCGGTGGAGCACTAGCGCCAGCAGTGGCGTAAGCGAGGTCAGACCGGGGTCACGACAGCCCGGGCGCGGCCACGAGGGACACGAAGGAGCCCAGCCAGATCGCCTGGCGGGGCTCCTCGGCCGGTCGTTCACGAAGACAGTGGGAAGCGCCCGGTCCGGAAGGTCCGAACCGGGCGTGCCCGGCTTATCGACCGTCCGAAGCCGACTCGCATCGAAGGTCTCTTTCCGCGCCGTCAGCCGTGGTCGGAGGAGGCGGTGAACTCACCGAGAGCGGTAGATCTCCCACTGCCTCATGACGTCGGCATAGAGGTGGGAACATGCTTCCTCCTCCGATTCGAAGCTCGCCTTTACCCAGTGCTCGCCACGCTCCCAGACATCGATCGACCACCGGCCGTCGGCGCCCTCTACGAGGATGGGGACGGCCTCCAGCAGGTGGTCGAACGTCGACAGATCCCGAGTGCTGATCCCATAGAAGCGATTGCTCACCCCCGCCTCGTTCAGGCGTTCCAGGAGCTGGTGACGATTCATGCGCATTTCATTCCGTTCTCGAAGACGAGGTACCCCTCGATGCAGAGTTCCTGGACGGACTTCTGCAGCTTGAACTGGGTGGCGCCTCCCGGCTGTTCGAACCACCCCGCCACCTTGCTCCGCTCGACCGCACCCGCAGCCTCATCGAGATCCTTGGCCCACTTGTAGCGATAGTACTGCAGCGACATACTGTCGGGCGGAATCGCCCGTTGGGCGAACGAAGCATTCTCGGAGGCCGGGGACAGCCACCTACCGTTGCTCTCACCGAATCGGTCCCAGACCTCACCCGCCTTGATCTCACCCTTGGCGAGCAGGCGCTTCGTTCCTTCGATGGCATATTCCTTCGGGTAGTTCCATCCAGCGTGGACCTTACCAGCCGCGTCGGTCCAGGCCTGCGGGTTCCAGTATTTCCCGACGAACTGCTCCCTCGTCAGGCCTCCATAGCGCTTCCAGCCATCGGCCATGCGCGCCACTGCACTCGGGATAGCACTAGGGCCGAGCTTTCCCGCGGCCGCGAGCTCGTCGGCGAGGGGCCTGAACCTGACGTAGGCCGATACCAGATCGTCTATTTGAGTCTGAGTCAGTTTGAGCACGGCCTGGTAACGCGGGCTGAGCAGAGACAGCTCGCGCAGGGTCATGCTCGTCCTGATGCCGAGTTGCCTGAGGAGGGGCTTGAGGAAGGACTTCGGGACGCTGGCTTCCTGCATCTGCAAGGTGACGAACCCGCCGTCGGCCTTCAGCTTCTTCACCATGTCGTCGCCGCACATGGCGCGGTACGGCTTCATACCGAAACCGAGACTGTGCTCGCAGTACGTCATGAGAAGGTTAGGCATCATCACCGAGTCAGGCCTCAACTCGATCATCCGCCAGTCGACGTCACCACCGTTCTCCAGCAGCCACTTGTCGAAACTCGACGCGATTCCCCCGCAGTCCCACAACGGATTGTTCAGCGCGTACCCGTTGACGTAACAGACGCCACCGAGTTCGATGACGTTGGTGCCCGCCGGATAGGCAGAGATGAAACCGATGCCCGAGCCTACAGGGGGAGAGTCGTTCGGAGGATTGGTGCCCGGCTGGGCTCCGTTCTGCTCCTGCTTGCGGCGCTCCTCCTGCTCCTTCTTGACGAGAGCGTTCGCAGACTCCCACGCCTCGCTCCCCACGGCCATGGCCTCGAGTGCACTCTGGTTGGCCGCGAGAGCGGACTGTCGTGCTTGCTCTGCAGAGACACGGGCCATCTGCGCGTAGACCTTGGCGTGCGCGGCCGAAGTACTGGCCCAACTCGCAGACTTCTGTGCTGCTGTCGCCGAGTTGCTCGCCGAGGTGGCCGCGGCCTTGGCCCGCTTTACGGAGTCGACGGCACTCTTAGCGGACTGCTCGGCGTCGACTGCGGACTTCTTCGCGTCGGCAGCAGCCTTTTGCGCAGCGGTTGCGGCATCGGAGGCCTGCTGGGCATAGCCGGCGGCCTCGGCCGCCGCGCCACGGGCGGTGGCGGCCGCACTTGCGGCTTCCGCCGCATCCTGACGGGCGTTGGCGGCCAGCACCTTTCCGTCGGCCACCATGCGGCGCACTTCGGCGATGTGGACAGCGTCCTGGTAGTCCTGTTTAGCGATCTCGTACTGGCCGTGGGCGATGAAGTCCCGCAGCATGGCGTTGGGCGCGGCCATCGCCGCCTGAGAAGCAGCCTGGACGCGAGGTGAACTGGCGTAGATCAACTTCAGTGCTTCGGCCCGGTCGTCCTCCCGACGGGCCGTGTACTGACCGGCGGCCAGGAAGGCACGCAGGGCCTCCGGGGTTCCGGCGTCCAAGGCGGCACTGCCCTGCTTCTGCACGGCCGGACCGCCCGCGTTCATCAAGACAAGGACCTGCGCCCGGTACTCGTCCCGCATGGCGCTGTACTGGCCGGACTCCAGGAACGCGGCCTGAACCTCCGTTGTATCGGACAACGCCTTCTCAGCGGCGGTTCGGAGCGCGGTGACCTGGCTGGTGGCCAGATGCGAGATCTTGCTGTGGTCGTCCTGAGCGGCAGCCTGCCTGCGCCCGGTGCTCAGCCACTGCTTAACGTCGGCATCTCCACCGACCAGTGCATACTCGGCGGCCGCAGAGGTCCACGGCGCTCCGGTGCTCAACAGCCGGACCGCGGCCTGCCGCCCCTTCAGTACAGCTGTAGCCGAAGCGGTTCCCGACGCGGTGGCCTCGGCCAGCAGGCGCTTGGTGTCCTCATCCTGCCGTGCTGTCTCGGCTCGCTCCCATTCGACCTTCGCCTGCGACGCGGCCTCCTGGCGGGCTTCCTCCTCGGCGGCCAGCACGGCGAGCGCGGTGCTGGCTTCCCGCGTGCTCGTCTCGGTGACCCTGGCTGTGGCCTCGACCGACTCTGCCTGGTTGGCCGCAGTGGTCGCATTGTCGGCCGCAGTGAGGGCAGCCTCGGCGTGCTTGGTCGCCAGACCGGCCCAGTCGCCGGCCTGTCCGGCCTGCGCTGCCGCGTCCTCGGCCGCCGCCGCGGCGGCGTTCGCGTGAGCCGCGGACTTCTCGGCTGCGGTCTTGGCCTCGTCGGCAGCGGTCATCGCCTGCTGCGCGGCGGCCTGAGCCGACGTTGCGGCGCTCCGAGCGGTTGCCGCCGCACGCTTGGCCCGGTCGGCCGCGATCTTCGCGTGGCGGGACTCGGCAGTCGAGACGTTGGCCATCGAGCCGGCCTCGGACGCCGCTTGTGAGGCGGCGGCAGCATGGTCACTCGCGCTGAAAGCCGCGGCGCCGGCGTTCAGCGCCTCCTTCATCGCCGTCAAAGCGGAGAACACGGCCTTTGCCGCGTTGGTTGCACCGAGCGCCGCGTCCCGGGCATCCTTCGCAGCCTGCTTGGCCGCATTCGCCTGGTTCTTGTCCTTGGCGGCAGCGCTCGCCTGATCGTAGGCGCGTGCGGCGGCGCGCCCAGCCGCAGCCGAGGCGGCAGCCGCGGAAGACGCCGCTGCGGCTGCGGTGCGAGCGGCGTTGCTGGCGTTGTTGGCGGCAGTGACGGCAGTGCTCGCCGCAGTGGCGGCGCTCTCCGCGGCCGAAGCGGCCCGTCCGGCCGCAGCGGACGCGTCCTGGGTCGAACTCTGGGCCGCGGCTGTCTCGTCCTTGGCCCGCTGGGCCGCCTCCTTGGCCAGCCGGGCGGCGTCCACCGCCCGGCCCGACGCCTCCTTGGCGGACTCCGTTTCCGCCTTCGCCCGCTGGCTGGCTTGACGGGCGTCCTCGACCAGTTGGCTGATCGTCATGGACTCCTGGTCCTGGGCCCGGGCGACGTGTTGCTCGGTGTCCAGGAACTCCCGCACTGCGTCAGGGCCGCCGTCGAGCGCGGTGCTGCCCGCGGCCTGCAGCTTCGGTCCGCCCACGTGCATCAGCCGCAGGACCTGGACCCGGTCGTCCTCGAGCTGCGCCTTGCGCAGTCCCTCGCCGAGGAAGGCGGTGTAGGCCTCGGTGGTGTGGGCGTCGAGAGCCCTGTTGCCGGCCTCGTTCACGGCGACCCCGCCGCTGAACATGGCCTTCAGAATGGAGGCCCGCTGGTCCTCCACCCAGGGTGCCTTCCAGCCGGACTCCAGGAAGGCGTGTACATCCTTCTGTCCGGCGAGGGCGGGCTCGGCGGCCTTCCGAACGCCCGGACCACTGACACCGACCAGTTGAAGCAGCCTCAGCCGCTCGTCGTCCTGGAAGGCGCGTGGCAGCTCGGTTGCCAGAAACGCAGCGACCTGCTCATCGGTTCCGGCCAGGGCTCGCTCGGCGGCAGCCTTGACCGTCTCACCGCCGGAGCGCCACTCAGCCAGTGCCAGGGCGCGATTGTTCGCCGTCGGCCCGGGTGCCCCCGCTGTCCCGTTCTCCGCAAAGGCCGGGGTGCTCATGATGCCTGTGGTCAGTGCGAGGGCGGCGAGCCCCGTCGCAAGGCGCCGCCAAGGTGCAGGCCCCGGGCCAGTTTTCAAGCGTATCCCCATCCCGTGTCTTTTCATTTCCCCTCGAAGTCATCAATTCGACACCTGAGTGCGAGTACAGAAGATCTATTCATGGCCAGGCATGATCGCACATAAACCAAGCAGGAGGGAAAGTCTACGGTCTTCATTTGGGCGGTCAGAGAGGTGGGGCTGACGGGCACCCAAGGTCGTCGCTATTGTCCACATTTGGCGGTGTTCTCCTGCGGTCACCATCACCAGGAGGAGGCAATTCAAGCGCCAACAGTCAGTCAAGTGGTATCAATTACGCTTGCCGACCGAGGACAGGGCGGGGCCAGGTCGCCCTGCCTCAATGTCGTCTCACGGCGACAGAGGATAGCTTGTCCGTTTTAATCATGAATGAAAAGGTAAGGATAGGTGTGTGCTGAAATGAGATCCTCCAGGGTGCTGACCATGAGTGCCGCAACCGTCCTGGCGATGTCGCTGGGAATATCGGCGGTCTCTGCCACGGATGGTGGTAGCAGTGCTGGTGGTGCGGGCGCCGATCTGCCGCCGGTTGCCGTGGAGGACTTCACGCACCCGGGCGCCGACCGCGTGCTCGCCGACACCGGCGTCGTCCTGAAGCGCGGCGACGGGCACATCACCCTCGTTCCCTGCGATGGAACGCCCGGACTTCTCAGAGTATTCGCCCGCGACCTCCAGGACTTCTGCCTCCGCATGACCGGAGACAAGGGCTATCTGAGCTTGGAGGTCCCGCGGATCACCGGAGTCAGGGGTAATGACTACAACGTCTCCATCAACACGACGGCGGGATCCAGCACGACCTCTTTCACGGTGAAGAAGAACACGTGGACGCCCGTTGGTTCGAGCACGGATCCGGAGGGGCGTGATTACACGCTGATGGAAGTCACGGCCACCAAGTAGCCCTCTCGAAGGCGGTGTTCACCGCCGAATCGGTGGCCGGGTGGGTGTCACGCCCCGTCCTCCGTAGTCGGCCGCCTGTCTCTGTCGGATCCCTTCTGTTCATCCGAGGAACGAACCATGTACTCCAAGACCGCCCTGGCTGGGCAACGAGCCGGTGTGGCCGCCACTGCCGCCTGTGTCATCGCGACCTTCTCAATCCCCGCGGCACAGGCCGTCACCGGTGAGCCGGCCGCCGACGGCGCGTAGGCCTACGCGGCCCGGATCGTCATAGGCGACAACCAGCGTGCCTGCACCGGCGCGCTCGTCGACCGCAACTGGGTTCTGACCGCGACGTCCTGCTTCGCCGAGGACCCGGCGCAGCCGCAGGCCCTGGCCGCGGGGGCGCCACACCATCGGCGACACCATCCACCTGTTCGCCATCGGCGACGACGACCGGATCTGGACCGCCGACAAGAAGGCCGACGGCAGCTGGACCAGCTTCTACCCCGTTGCCAGCAGCGCCATCCAGGGCATTACCGCCACCCCGGCCGACTGAGCCGAACCTGTAACCCGTTCCCGCCGGGCCGCCCCTCCCAGGTAGGCCCGCCCGGCGGGGTCCCATACCTTCAGGGGAGAACCTCTCCATGTCCCACACCACTACTGCGTCCCGCTCCCGGCGGGCGGGCGTGCTGATAACGGCCGCAGTCGCCGGCGCGCTGACCACCTTCTCCGCATCCCCGGCCGGCGCCGTCCCCGGCGACCCGGTCGCCGGCGGCACGTACGCCTACACTGCCCGCCTGGCGATCGGCGACAACGTGCGCGCCTGCACCGGCGCGTTGGTCGACCGGTACTGGGTGATCACCGCCGCGTCCTGCTTCGCCGACGACCCGGCACAGCCGCAGGCCCTGGCCACGGGCGCCCCTAAGTGGAAGACCACCGCAACCGTCGGCGACAAGACGGTCGACGTGGCCGAACTCGTGACCCGTCAGGACCGCGACCTGGTCATGGCGCGCCTTGCCACCCCTGTCACCGGCGTCGCGACGCTCCCCGTCGCGACCGCCGCGCCCACGACCGGTGAAAACCTGCGCGTGCCCGGCTACGGCCGGACCAAGGACGAGTGGGTGCCGAACAAGCTCCACTCGGGGGCCTTCACCCTCGACACGGTCGCCGCAACCGCCATCGGCACCACCGGTACCGGCGGCGCCGCGATCTGCAAGGGCGACACCGGCGCCCCCGCGATCCGGGAGAAGAACGGCAAGGCCGAGCTCGTCGCGGTGGCCTCCCGTTCCTGGCAGGGCGGCTGCCTCGGCGAGACCGAGACCCGTACCGGCGCCTCCTCCAGCCGCGTCGACGACGTCGCCGGCTGGGTCCAGCAGACCGTCTCCACGTGGTCCAAGGCGGTCGACTACTCCTCCGCGGTCGTCAACTCCGTGTACAACCCGGATTCCAAGACCGCCGAGATCTTCGCCCTGGGCACCGACGGCGTCCTCGCCCACGCCTCCAACACCGAGGGCAAGGGCTGGAGCTCCTGGTCGACCCTGGAGAACTGGCAGTTCAGCGGCATCCCCGCCACGATCTACAACCCCGCCACCAAGGCCACCGAACTGTTCGCCATCGGCAAGACCGGCGAGCTCTGCCACAACTACTGGGACCCGGGCACCAGGACGTGGGCCGGCTGGAGCGTCATCCCCAGCGCCCTCAAGCTCAAGGCCAACCCGGTCGCCGTGTTCAACCCCTCGAGCCAGACCGCCGAGGTGTTCGCCCTGGACACGAACGGCTACATGACCCACTCCTACAGCACCGGCGGCTCCCGCTGGGACGACGTCCGGGGCCTGGGCAACTGGCAGTTCACCGGCACCCCCACCACCCTCTACAACCCCGCCACCGACGCCGTCGAACTCTTCGCCACCAGCAACCGCAACGAACTCGGCCACCTCTACTGGGACAGCAAGACCAAGACCTGGAGCGACTGGAGCACCATCGGCGGCCAGGCCGTGACCGGCAGCCCCACCGCCGTCGTGAACCCGGCCAACAACAGCGCCGAGGTCTTCGTCACCACCACCAGCAACACGATGGCCCACAGCTACAGCCTCAACGGCGCCCGCTGGTCCGACATCACCACCATGGGCGGCTGGCAGTTCAACGGCACCCCCACCGCCGTCTACAACCCCGCCGCAGGCGCCGTCGAACTCTTCGCCGTCCGCAACACCGGCGAACTCGGCCACAACTACTGGGACAACAAGACCAAGACCTGGGCCGACTGGAGCACCATCAGCGACTGGAAGTTCTCCGGCACCCCCTCCGCCACCTACAACGCCTACACCAACACCCTCGAACTCTTCGCCACCGGCACCAACGGCACCATGTCCCGCGCCACCTACCAGAACAACAACTGGCTCACCTGGGAAACCATGCCCGGCTGGACCTTCGCCACCACCGGCTGACCCCAACCCACCACACCACCTGACCAAGCCACGACGGCGCGGTGCGCCCGCACAGGCGACCCCCATCGCGGGCGCACCACATCTGACAACGGCCAGGCATGGCGCGGGCGGGACCGGACGACCGTCCGGTCCCGCCCGCGCCCGTCTCCCCCACACGCCACCGGCAGCAGCCAGACATGAGAGGAAGGAATGGGTTGCGGAAGGCGAATGCTGCCTTGACGGCCACTCAACCTGCGCGTTCGTCCCAAGTCCGAACATGGAAGCCGCCCAGTGTCACCCGGTCGGGGTGAGGCAGCCGCGCTTGGTCGGCGCCCATAGGCCGACAAGGAAGCCTCACGTGAGTCGCACACGAATGTCCACTGTCCTTGCGGCCCCTGCCCGCAAGCCGCGCGCGGCCTGCGGGTGAGTCGTAGGTTCACTGTGACGATCGGTGGCCGATGAGGCATGGGAGTGGTTGTAAGAAGCGGAAATGCCTTCGGTACGGACAGCGGTGTGGCATCGAGGATCGCCCCGTTGGATGTGCGGCAGCCCGCCGTGCAGGATCGAACCCCTCGAACGGAGGCGGAACTGGCGGCGTTACCAAGGCGCTCGAAGGACTACGACTACTCGTCTGCGGCAGTCCTCGGAACGGCGCCGATGAGCCGCGCACCGGCGGGTTGCCTCCGGCACCGGGGTCGTGTCCCAATGAGGTGGTGTAGTGGTCGTTCGCCAACGGTCATGAAATGGGTGGGAGTTCGTTGTGGCCGGGCTCGTTGGGGTAGATCTTCTCCATGCTGGCCTCGGGCAGGTAGCGGCGGGGGAAGGCGGTCCAGGGGCTTCCCACCGAGGCACGGACTGTTTGTAGGCTTATGCGGCAAGTGTCATGCTACTTGACCGGCGCTCGTAGCTGATGAGGCTGAGCTGATCGTTGGCCGGGTGTCTGCGCCAGGTGTTGTACGTGGTCAACCAGCCGAACACGGCGAGTCGGCAGGAGCGGGCCCCGGACCAGCGCCGTGCGCCCTTGAGGGTCTCCCGCTTCAGCGACGCGTGGAAACTCTCGCATGCGGCGTTGTCCGCTGACGTGCCGACAGCCCCCATGGACTGTGTGACACCCAATTCGCCGCAGAGATCGGCGAATTCACGACTCGTGTACTGAGATCCGTGATCCGAGTGGAAGATCGCGCCGTCGAGGTTGCCGCGGGTGGCGGCGCCGACTTCACCCACACCGCCGTCGGCCAGATCATCGACGCCACCGCCCGCAACATCGACGACTACGCCGCCGGCCGCACCAACGAGAACACCCTCGTACCGAGGAACTGACCCGTCGTCCAAGAGGGCGGCCCGGGGATCGGGCGTGTTCAGCCGTGTTTGGACTCCGGGAGGCGGGCGCGGGGGGCGCCGTCCGGGGTGTCGGGGGCGGTGGTGTCCCAGGCCCGCAGGGCCGTGAGGGCGGCGGCGCGGGCGGGGGCCGTCGGGCGGACGCCCTCCGGGGCGAGCAGGAAGTCGGCGACCGGGGTGAGCAGCAGGGTGGCGGGTCCGGCCGGGAGGAGGCGGGCCTCGTCCCACTGGTGCCGGATGACGGTGCGGCGCAGCAGGGTGCCGTGCCGCGGCCGGAGCGGGCGGGCGAGGGATTCGCGGCGGCGGAGTTCGGGGGCGACCTCGGCCTCCAGGACGGTACGCACGCCCCCCAGGGAGCCCAGCGGCACGTGTTCGGCGGCGAGGTCGAGCAGCGCGACGGCCTCCGGGGCGAGCCGGTAGGCGGCGACCACGGCGGCGGTCTCGACGGGCTCGAAGGACTGCCGGCCCAGGCGGGCCACGTCGATCACGTCACCCGCCCGGAAGGCGCGGCCGAGTCCCTCCTCCGCGAGGGCGATCAGGCACTCGACGTGGTCGTCGGCCGCCAGGTAGGGCCGGACCGGGACGGTGGCGAGGTCGCCGGTGAGCGCGGCGGTGCCGAGCCGGATCTGGTACCACGGGTCGAGCAGCGGGTCCTCGGCCGGCCAGCGCAGGGTGACGGAGGTGTGCCGGGGGCGCTCGCCGATCAGGGTGACCTCCACGGACTCCACCGGGTGTTCGGTGACCAGCCGGCTGACGGCCTGCCAGAGCGCGGCCTCGGTGGGGCTGACGAGGGTGAGCTCGCCCAGCGGCCGGGGCAGGTCGGACGGGTAGTAGCCGGCCAGCGGGAGGTCGCGGATCGGGCGCACCCCGGTGGCGTCGGCGAGGTCGCGGGCGATCCGGGCGTAACAGTCGGCCCGGTCGCGGGCGCGCTGAAGTTCTGCGCGGGCGTGCTCGCCCATCCGGACGTCCTCCCGGACGAGCGCGGCGAGCACCAGGTAGGGAAGGTCGCGGGCGCCGCGGGCGCGGTGGAGCAGTTCGACCGGTCCGGCGACCGGGTCGACGTCGAGCAACCGGTAGAGCAGGTCGGTGTTCACTGGCGTCGGCCTCCGAGAGACGTGGTGGTCGCCCGGGCGGCGACACCCGGGGGGTGTGGCGGGCCCGGCGGGTCGTACCGGGCCGACGGCTGGGGCCACACCAGTGATTGTGACGGTGGGCGATCAACACCGGATCACTACGGGGTCGACGATCCCTCGACAGCCCACCGGCTGGCGTGGGTTGATAGTGACTCATCAATCGGGGGGCAGACGCGTGCGTGGGCGGGGGCGGGCACATGAAGCGGGCAGGTGCACGAATGGGTGATTTCCGGTTCTCGGTGCTGGGGTTGATGAGAGCGCAGCGCGGCACGACCGTGCTGAAGGTCGGCAGTCCCCAGCAGCAGGCGATGCTGGCGGTGCTGCTGCTCCGGCCGGGGCACGGCGCGAGCGCCACGGACCTGATCGACGCCCTGTGGGGTGAGGAGCCGCCGAGCACCGCGGTGACGACGGTGCGGACGTACGCCTGGCGGTGGCGCAAGATCCTGCACGGCGACGAGCCGGACGCGCCGACCGTGCTGACCTCGGTCGGGGACGGCTACCGGCTGGTGCTGCCCAAGCACTCCGTGGACGCGGCGCAAGGGGAGGAACTGGCGGCGCAGGCCGAGCGCACGGCGGCCGCCGGACAGCCGCAGCAGGCGCGTGACCTGCTGAACCAGGCGCTGGAGCTGTGGCAGGGCGAGCCGCTGGCCGGCATCCCCGGCCCGTTCGCGCAGCGGCAGCGCCAGCGGTTGCAGGAGCTCCGGCTGACCCTGCTGGAGGAACGGATCGCCCTGGATCTGACGCTGGGCCGCTTCTCCCGGTGCATCCCGGAGCTGACCGCGCTGACCACCGAGCACCCGCTGCACGAGCGGGCGTACGGGCTGCTGATGCGCGCGCTGTACCAGGCCGGGCGGCAGGCGGACGCGCTGGCGGTGTACCGGGGCGTGCGTCAGTTGTTCCTGGACGAGCTGGGGGTGGAGCCCGGGGCCGACCTGGACCAGCTGCACCGGCGGATCCTGGAGGGCGACCTGTCGCTCGCCGCCCCGGCGCCGCCCGTGGCGCTGCTTTCCAACCCGGTGAAGCCGGCCGGGCCCGGGCCCGAGGCGCAGGATCCGCCGGACGGCCCCGCGGCGGCGGGTGCGCCCGCCGCGCCCGCCGGCACCAGCACGGCGTCGCCCAGACCGGCCCAGCTGCCGCCCGACGCGGCGGACTTCACCGGCCGCACCGTCCTGGTCGAGCGGCTGGGCGAGGCCCTCGGCGCCCCGGACCAGCAGGCGCTGGTGATCGCGACCGTGGTCGGCATGGGAGGGGTCGGCAAGACCGCGCTGGCCCTGCACGTCGCCCACCGGGCCCGCGACGCCTACCCCGACGGGCAGCTCTACGTCGACCTGCGGGGCGCCGACACCACGCCGGCCGACCCGGAGGCGGTGCTCAGCAGCTTCCTGGTGGCGCTCGGCGTGCCGGCCGACGGGGTGCCCGAGGGGCTGGACGCCCGCTCGGCGCTGTTCCGCTCGGTGGTCGACGGCCGGCGGCTGCTGCTGGTGCTCGACAACGTCCACGACACCGCGCAGATCAGACCGCTGCTGCCGGGCGCGGTCGGCTGCGCCGTACTCACCACCAGCCGTACCCGGCTCTCGGGCCTGCCCGCGTCCGTCCAGGCCGACCTCGGCGTGTTCGAGCCGGCGGAGGCGCTCGAACTGCTGGGCCGCACGATCGGCGGCGAGCGGCTGGCCGCCGAGCCGGAGGCCGCCCGGGAGCTGCTGCTCGTCTGCGGCCACCTGCCGCTCGCGGTGCGGATCGTGGCGGCCCGGCTGGCCGCCCGGCCGAGCTGGACGGTCCAGACGCTGGGCCGCCGGCTGGCGGTCGAACGGCGGCGGATCGACGAGCTGCGCATCGGCGACCTGGCGGTGGAGGCCGCCTTCGAACTGAGCTACCGCCAGTTGACGCCCGCCCAGGCCCGGGCGTTCCGGCTGGCCGCCTCGGTGGACGGCCCGGACATCGGGCTGCCCGCCGCGGCCGCCCTGCTGGACCTGGACGAGTACGACGCCGAGGACCTGCTGGAGTCCCTGGTGGACGTGGCGATGATGGAGTCGCCGTTCCCCGGCCGCTACCGCTACCACGACCTGCTGCGCGCCTTCGCCCGGCGGCGCCCGGACCACCCGGGCGCGGCTGTGGAGGCCCGTGACCGGCTGCTGGACCACCTGCTGGCCATCGCGTGCGCGGCCTTCCAGCACGCCGTCCCGGGAGATCCGGCCGCCGGTGCGCTCGGGCCGGCCCGCAGCGCGGGCGTGGACCTCGGCGGCCCGGACGGCGCCCGGGCCTGGGCCGAGGCGGAGGGTTCCGGGGCGATCGCGCTCGCCGCCCAGGTGGCGTGCTGGACCGTCGCGGACGACACCGCGCCGGCCCCGGCCGACGGCACGGCACCGGACCCGTTGCGCGCCGCGATCGACCTGCTGATCGCGCTGACGCCGTTCGTCCTCGCCCCGCCCAGCCGCCAGCTCGCCAGTACGGCGGAGGCCCTGGCCGCCGCCGCGGACCACCACGCCGACCACCGGGCAGCTGGTCGGGCGCACTTCCTCCGCGGCAACGTCGCCCTGGCCGCCACCCGGCTGGAGGAGGCCGAGGCGGCCTCCCGGCTGGCGGTGGCCGCCTCCCGCTCGGCGGGCGACACGGTGATCCTGCGCCAGGCGCTGAACGACCTCGGCCTGGTCTGCCAGTTCCTCAGCCGCTACGACGAGGCCGTCGGGCACTACGACGAGGCGCTGCTGCTGGCCCGCGAACTCGGCCACCGCTCCGGGGCGCTGGTGACGACGGTGAACGCCGCGCTGGCCCGGGTGCGCAGCGGGCGGGCCGCCGAGGCCGTGCCGATCTGCCACGAGGCACTGGCCGAGCTGCGGACCCGGCACGACGATCCCGGCCGGGCGTACACGCTGTACGTGCTGGGGCTGGCACTGCACGGGCTGGGGCGGCACGAGGAGGCCGTCACCTGGTTCGGCGAGTGCCTGGCGGTGGCCTCGGCGGCCGGGCTGCGGGCCCGGGCCGCGCACGCCCGCTACCGGATGGCGGACAGTCTGCGCTCGCTGGGTCGGACGGACGAGGCGCTGGAGCACGCCGGGCAGGCGCTGACGCTGTGCGAGGAGCTGGGGGCCGAGCGGGACCAGGGCCAGGCGCTGGTGGTGCTGGGCCGAACGCTGGCGGACCTCGGGCGAGAGGCCGAGGCGTGGGGCCGGCTGCGGGAGGCGCATCGGATCTTCGTCCGGCTGGGGCTGCCGGAGGCGGAGGAGGTGGCGGGGCTGCTGCCCCGGGGGGAGGGTCCGAACGCTTCGGCCGCTACGGCTGCTTCGGCTTCTTCGGCTCCGTCGACGTCGTCGGCTCCGTCCGTCCCGGACGGGCGTCGGGGCGGTGGCCGGGGGGCGTCGGGCGCTCCGGTGACGAGCTGCGGGCCGGGCCGCTGACGAGCTGATGACCGGTCACTGAAGAATCGATCCTGCCGCTTTCCGGTGCGGTCAGGAGCCAGTGCGGTCAGGAACTGGTGCGGTCAGGAGCCGGTGCTGTTCCAGTCGCCGGTGCTGCCGTGGACGGTGCCGGTGGGGCTGGGCTGGGCGGGGGTGGGCGTCGGCGTCGCGTCGCCGCTCACCACCGTCGCCGTCCCGGTGCCGGTGCCGGCCGTCTCCGCCACGGCGGCCGTGGCGGAGAGGCCGGCGCCCAGGGCGACGACCACCCCGAGACCGACCGTGAACAGCCGGAGGCGGGTGGGGGCGGTGGCCGGACGCTGCGTCATCTCTGGTGCTCCCTTGGCTCGCTTCCCCGGTGGGAAGGGCTTCCGTCGTGGTGTGCCACCAGTCTGGCCGGGAGCGTTCAACGGCGGATCTACAGCCGAGCACCACTGATCACGGCCGCCCGTCGAGGCCGTCGTTCAGGCCGCCGCGCGGATCTCCAGGGTGCAGCACTTGACGCTGCCACCGCCCTTGAGCAGCTCGCTGAGGTCCATCCCGATCGGCCGGAACCCGCGCTCCCGCAGCCGCGCGGCCAGGCCGACGGCCGCCTCCGGCAGCACCACGTGCAGGCCGTCGCTCACGGCATTGAGGCCGAACACCGCCGCGTCGGCGCCGTCCACCAGCAGGGCGTCGGGGAACAGCCGGCGCAGGACGGCACGGCTGCCGGCCGAGAAGGCCTCCGGGTGGTACATGATCTCGTCGCCGTCCAGCACGGCCAGCGCGGTGTCCAGGTGGTAGAAGCGCGGGTCGACCAGCTCCAGGCCGATCACCGGGCGCCCGAAGAACTCCTGGGCCTCCGCGTGCCCGTCGGCCACGCTGCGGAAGCCCCGCCCGGCCAGCACGGAGCTCGCGGTCAGCAGCAGGTCCCCCTCGCCCTCGTTGACGTGCTCCGGATCGCGCGTCTCGAAGCCCCGGGCGCGGAACCACTCCAGGTAGGCCGGGCCCTCGGCGGCCCGCTCGGCGTTGC
Source organism: Kitasatospora sp. NPDC043950 (assembly GCF_056435345.1). NCBI lineage: Bacteria > Bacillati > Actinomycetota > Actinomycetes > Kitasatosporales > Streptomycetaceae > Kitasatospora > Kitasatospora sp. NPDC043950. Next base: position 94,325 of record NZ_JBWKER010000017.1, on the reverse strand, counting down.
GGAAGCGGGCGCCGAGCACCTTGCCGTCCACCACGGTGGCGCCGTTGGCGGCGTAGACCATGTCGGGCAGGCCGGGCAGCGGGTCGATCAGGTCGACCCGGTGGCCGAGCTCGCCGTAGAGGGCGTGGAGCCGCTCCCACTGGGCGACGGCGAGGTCGGTGTCGACCGGCTTCGCCGGGTCCATCCACGGGTTGATCGCGTAGGTGACCTCGAAGTGGGTCGGACGGCACATCAGGTAGTGGCGCGGGCGGGCGGTGCGGGTCATGGGAGGCTCCATGGGTCGGGAGGGAAGGTCAGGCAGGTCAGGTCAGGTCAGGTACGGGCAGGGCTGGCGGTTCGGGTGCTGCGGCGGTCCGGTCAGGAGACGGGACGCCCGGGGCGCTCGGGCAGCTCGGGCAGCTCGGGCCGCTCGGGGAAGTCGCGCAGGCTCCGCAGCGGGCTCGCCAGCAGCACCCCTCCGGCGGAGAGCAGCACGCCCGCCATGATCCAGATGGTGGTGCGGGCGCCCAGCGCCTCGCCGAGCCAGCCGCCGGCCAGGGCGCCGACGGGGATCGCACCGTAGTTCAGGGTCGCCGCGCTGGCCCGGATCCGGCCGATCATCTCCGGCGGGCAGTAGGCCTGGTTGAAGCTTCCCGCCAGCACGTTCCCGGCGATCACCCCGCCCACCGCGACGGCCCAGGCGAGCGCGCACACCGCCAGCGGCAGCCGCTCCCCCGCGAGCGGCAGCAGGAGGATGAACGGCGCCACCACCAGCTCGCAGAGCAGCAGTCCGCGCGCGCTGCCGAGCCGGCGGGCGATCCGCCGGGCCAGCGTCGCCCCGGCCAGGCCGCCGACGCTGACCACCGCGAACACCATGCCCACCGCGCCCGGTTCGACGCCGACCGACCGGATCAGGAACACCGTCTGCACCGCCTGGATGCCGTTCAGCCCCAGGTTGCCGACGGCGCCGAACAGCGCCAGCGTCCGCAGGTACGGGTCGTGCGCCAGGAAGCGCACCCCGTCGCCGATCTCCCGCAGGAGGCCGCGCCGCGCGGACCGCGGCGGCGGCTGCTCGACCGTCCGGATCCGGCTGACGCAGATCGCGGAGACCACGTAGCTGACGGAGTCCGCGAGCAGCCCGCTGGCCGCGCCGAACGCCTGCGCCAGCAGACCGGCCACGCCCGGCCCCGCGATGTCGGCCGCGGAGGCGCCGGAACGCAGCTTGACGTTGCCCTCCAGCAGGTCCTCCTTGCCGACCAGGGTCGGCAGCACGGCCCCGTAGGCGGTGGAGAAGAACACCTTCACGGCTCCGGTGAGCAGGGCCACCACCACCAGCTGCGGCATGCCGAGCACGCCCAGCCAGCCGGCCACCGGGACGCTCGCGAACAGCAGGAGCAGCAGCAGGTCGCAGACCAGCATCACCCGCAGCCGCGGCCAGCGGTCCACCCAGGCGCCGGCCGGCAGGCCGAGGAACAGCCAGGGCAGCCAGGCGGCGGCGTTCAGCACACCGACCGCGAGCGGGCCGGCGTCCAGCGTGACGACGGCGACCAGGGCCAGTGCCACGCTCCCGACGGCCGTGCCGAGACCGCTGGAGGTCTCACCGATCCAGAGCCGGCGGAAGTCGCCGTGGGCCCACAGGCCCCACCGGCCGCGGGGCGGTCCGGTCGGCGGTGCGGCGGGTGCGGGGACGGTGGTGGTCATCGCGGATCACACTCCAAGCTTCTCGGCGAGCACGGCGGCGATCCGTGCGAGGGACTCCGGACGGGTCAGGTCGCCGTGCCCGCAGGCCAGGCGGTGGCTCTCGATCCGGCCGTCCAGATAGGGCCGCCAAGCCTGCTCGTACGGCCAGTCGGCGGGCTTGGCGAGGGTGGCGCCGAAGAACACGGCGTCGCCCCGGTACTGCTCGGGCAGGTGCTCGGCCATCAGCTTGCGGTGCCGGTCGAACACCTCGGGCAGGACGTCCGCGGCCTCGCCGAGCACGGCCGCCAGGTCGGCCTGGCCGCTGCCGTCCGCCGGGTCGTAGCCCAGCGAGCGCAGCAACTCGGCCAGCGTGTCGGCGGGTTCGGTGGTGGGCGGGGCGGCGTCCGTGCGAACCGCCGGGGCGCCGTCCAACAGGGCCAGCAGGCCGACCGGCGCGCCCTCGGCCCGCAGCCGGACCGCCATCTCCTGGGCGACCACCGCGCCGAAGGACCAGCCCAGCAGGTGGTACGGGCCGGACGGGTGCACCGCGCGGATCTGCCGCACGTAGTCCTCGGCGATCTCGGCGACGCTCGCCGGCGCCCCACCGCGCAGGCCACGGGCCTGGAGGCCGTACACCGGCAGCTCGGGGTCGAGGTGGCGCAGCAGCCCGGAGTAGACCCAGCTGATGCCGGCCGCCGGGTGGACGCAGAACAGCGGGGCCCGGTCGCCGCCGGTGCGCAGCGGCAGCAGGACGTCCAGGGCGTCGGCCGCCGGGCCCTGGTCGAGCCGGCGGTCGAGCCCGGCCACGGTCGGCGCCTCGAACAGCGCCCGCATGCCGAGGTCGACGCCGAGGGCGGTGCGGATCCGGGAGAGCAGCTTCATAGCGAGCAGGGAGTGTCCGCCGAGGTCGAAGAAGCCGTCGTCGATGCCGACCCGCTCCAGGCCGAGGGTCTCGGCGAACAGTGTGCACAGCAGGCGCTCCCGTGGGGTGCGGGCCGGGCGGCCGGCCGGCAGGGCGGCGAAGTCCGGTGCGGGCAGAGCGCGGTGGTCGACCTTGCCGCTGCCGGTCAGCGGCAGGGCGGGCAGCGCGACGAAGGCGGCGGGCACCATGTGGGCGGGTAGGGACTCGGCGGTGAAGGCCCGCAGCCCGGCCGGGTCGAGCGGACGGTCGGTGACCAGGTAGGCGACCAGCCGGGTGCCGCTGTCGTCCGGTCGGACGACGGCTGCGGCGACCTCCGGGTGGCGGGTCAACGCCTGCTCGATCTCGCCGAGTTCGATCCGGAAGCCACGGATCTTCACCTGGTCGTCGGTGCGGCCCAGGTATTCCAGCTCGCCGTCACGGGTGCGGCGGACCAGGTCCCCGGTACGGTACATCCTCGTACCCTCGGCGAACGGGCTGGCGACGAAACGCTCCGCCGTGAGCGCCGCGCGGCCCAGGTAGCCCCGGGCCAGACCGGCCCCCGCCAGGTACAACTCCCCGGGGACACCGGCCGGCACCGGGTTCAGGTGCTCGTCCAGCACGTACCCGGCGGTCCCGGCGACCGTCCGGCCGAGCACCGGCCGCTGGGTGCCGTCGAGCGGCTGCACCAGCGCGTCCACGGTGGACTCCGTCGGACCGTACAGGTTGTACGCCCGGGTCCCCGGCGCCTCCCGCAACCGCGTCCACAGCGCCTGACCGACGGCCTCACCGCCCAGCAGCACGAGCTTCGGGGCGGGGGCGTCGAGCAGTCCCTCCTCGACCAGTTGGGCCGCGAAGGACGGGGTGGAGTTCACCACGTCGAGGCCGTGCGTGCCGACGTGGCGGACCAGGGCGGCCGCGTCGAGGCGCAGGTCGTCGCCGATCAGGTGCAGCTCGTGCCCGGCGACCATCCACAGCACGCCGTCCCACGAAGCGTCGAAGCACAGCGAGGCCGTCAACGCGACCCTCCGCCGCTCCTCACCCGCCATCAGCTCCATCCGGTGGCCCGCCAGCAGCGCCGCGAGGCTCCCGTGCGACACCACCACGCCCTTGGGGCGACCGGTGGAGCCCGACGTGTAGATCACGTACGCCGCATCCGCCGCGCCCAGCCGACGGCTCGGACTCCCCTCCGGACCGGGCACATCCGTGACATCCAGAACGGACAGCCCCGCCAGCACCTCCGGCAACGGCCAGCGCCCGTCACTCAGCACCAGCACCGGCGCCGCATCCTCCAGCGTGTACGCCGTCCGCTCCGCCGGGTACGACGGGTCCAGCGGCAGGTAGACGCCACCGGCCTTCAACACCGCCAGCAACCCCACCACCGACTCCACCGAACGCGGCAGCGCCAACGCCACCACCGACCCGGGGACCACCCCGGCGGCGATCAGCCGGTGCGCCAACCGGTTCGCCCGCGCGTCCAGCTCCGCGAAGGTCAACGCGACGCCCCCGTGGACCAGCGCCACCACCTCCGGAGTCGCCACGGCCTGCGCCTCGAACACGGCCGGAACCAACGGCACCTCCGCCTCCAACGGCACCACCCCGCCCAGCAGTTCGACCCGCTCGACCGGGGACAGCAGCTCCGCCCGACCGATCGGCTGGTCCGGCTCGGCCGCCACGGCCGCCAGCAGCCGGCCGAGCCGGAGGGCGATCGCCTCGGCCGTCTCCCGGTCGAAGAGGTCGGTGGCGAAGTCGATCACGCACTCCAGGCCGGCTGGGGCGCCGTCCGCGTCGAAGGACTCGCCGATGCCGACGCTCAGGTCGAACTTGGCGACCGCGCCACCGGACGGCTCGACGGAGACGTCCAGACCGGCCGCGTCGAGCGGCGCCGCGTCGCCGTCGCCCTGCATCACCAGCATGACCTGGAAGAGCGGGTGGCGGGCCAGCGAGCGGGCCGGGTTCAGCTCCTCCACCAGCCGCTCGAACGGCACGTCCTGGTGTGCGTGCGCGTCGAGTTGGGTCTCCCGGACGCGGGCCAGCAGTTCGGTGAAGCTCGGATCTCCCGAGGTGTCGGTGCGCAGCACCAGGGTGTTGACGAAGAAGCCGACCAGGTCGTCCAGCGCCTCGTCGGACCGCCCGGCCACCACCGAACCGATCGGCACGTCGGTGCCCGCGCCGAGCCGGGTGAGCAGGGCGGCGAGGGCGGCCTGGACGGTCATGAACATCGTCACCCGCTGCGAGCGCGCCAACGTCACCAGTTCGCGGTGGAGTTCGGCGCCCAGCGGATGGACGATCCGGTCGCCGTGGTGGCTGGCGACGGCGCCCCGGGGGCGGTCCGCCGGGAGCGCCAGCTCCTCCGGGAGGTCGGCCAGCGCGTCCCGCCAGTAGGCGAGTTGGCGACTGAGGAGGCCGCCCTGGGCCTGGCCTTCGCCTTCGCCCTCGCCTTCGCCGAGCAGCTCACGCTGCCAGAGCGCGTAGTCCGCGTACTGCACCCGCAGCGGCGCCTGCTCGGGCGCGGCGCCCGCCACCCGCGCCGCGTAGGCCACGGCGAGATCGCGCAGCAGCGGGCCCATCGACCAGCCGTCACCGGCGATGTGGTGCAGCACCAGGACGAGCAGGTGCTCGTCCCGGCCGGCCGGGATCAGGTGGGCCCGGATCGGCAGTTCGGCGGCGAGGTCGAACGGGCGCGAGGTGCAGGCCTCCGGCGCGGTGCCGCCGGGCAGCGGCTCGACGGGGACGCGGGCCGCCTCGGCCGGTCGGATCCGCTGGTACGGGGTTCCGTCCTCCTCCTCGATCACCGTGCGCAGGCTCTCGTGCCGGGCCACCAGGTCGCCGAGGGCGAGCTCCAGGGCCGCGGCGTCCAGCTCGCCCGTCACGCGGAGCACGAGCGGCAGGTTGTAGAGGGCGCTCGGGCCCTCCATCCGGTCGATCAGCCAGAGCCGCTGCTGCGCGAAGGACAGCGGCACCCGCTCGGGCCGCTCGGCCCGGGCGCTCAGCGCGAGCCGGTCGCAGCCCGCGTCGAGGCGGCCGGCGAGCCCGGCCGCGGTCGGCGCCTCGAAGACGTCCCGGATACCCAACTCCACACCCAGCACGGACCGGACCCGGCTCAGCAGCCGGGTGGCGAGCAGCGAGTGCCCGCCCAGCGCGAAGAAGTCGTCGTCGGCGCCGACCGCGTCCAGGCCGAGCACCTCGGCGAGCAGGCCGCACAGGATCTCCTCCTGCGGGCTACGGGCCGTCCGGCCGCCGGCCGCCGCCAGGGCGGCGAAGTCCGGGGCGGGCAGAGCACGGCGGTCGACCTTGCCGCTGCCGGTCAGCGGCAGGGCGTCGAGCGGCACCACGGCGGCGGGCACCATGTAGCCGGGCAGCGACTCGCCGGCGAACCGGCGCAGCGCGTGGGCGAGTTCGGGGGCGGCGGCGCCGTCCACCGCGCAGTAGGCGACCAGCCGGCGGTCTCCTTCGCTGCTCTCCCGAACGGTCACCACGGTCTGGCGGACGGCGGGGTGGCGGGTCAACGCCTGCTCGATCTCGCCGAGTTCGATCCGGAAGCCACGGATCTTCACCTGGTCGTCGGTGCGGCCCAGGTATTCCAGCTCGCCGTCACGGGTGCGGCGGACCAGGTCCCCGGTACGGTACATCCTCGTACCCTCGGCGAACGGGCTGGCGACGAAACGCTCCGCCGTGAGCGCCGCGCGACCCAGGTAGCCCCGGGCCAGACCGGCCCCCGCCAGGTACAACTCCCCCGGAACACCCGCCGGCACCGGGTTCAGGTGCTCGTCCAGCACGTACCCGGCAGTCCCGGCGACCGTCCGGCCGAGCACCGGCCGGTCCGCGCCGTCGAGCGGCTGCACCAGCGCGTCCACGGTGCACTCCGTCGGACCGTACAGGTTGTACGCCCGAGTCCCCGGCGCCTCCCGCAACCGCGTCCACAGCGCCTGGCCCACGGCCTCACCGCCCAGCAGCAGGAGGCCCGGCGCCGGTGCTTCCAACAGTCCTTCTGCCAGGAGCTGTTCGGCGTACGAAGGGGTGACCTCCAGGACGCCGATTCCGGCCTCGCGCACGTGGCGGACCAGCAGGGCGGCGTCCCGGCGGACCTCGTCGCCGATCAGGTGCAGCTCGTGCCCGGCGACCATCCACAGCACGCCGTCCCACGAAGCGTCGAAGCACAGCGAGGCCGTCAACGCGACCCTCCGCCGCTCCTCACCCGCCATCAGCTCCATCCGGTGGCCCGCCAGCAGCGCCGCGAGACTCCCGTGCGACACCACCACGCCCTTGGGGCGACCGGTGGAGCCCGACGTGTAGATCACGTACGCCGCATCCGCCGCGCCCAGCCGACGGCTCGGACTCCCCTCCGGACCGGGCACATCCGTGACATCCAGAACGGACAACCCCGCCAGCACCTCCGGCAACGGCCAGCGCCCGTCACTCAACACCAGCACCGGCGCCGCATCCTCCAGCGTGTACGCCGTCCGCTCCGCCGGATACGACGGGTCCAGCGGCAGGTAGACACCACCGGCCTTCAACACCGCCAGCAACCCCACCACCGACTCCACCGAACGCGGCAGCGCCAACGCCACCACCGACCCGGGGACCACCCCGGCGGCGATCAGCCGGTGCGCCAACCGGTTCGCCCGCGCGTCCAACTCCGCGAAGGTCAACGCGACGCCCCCGTGGACCAGCGCCACCACCTCCGGAGTCGCCACGGCCTGAGCCTCGAACACAGCCGGAACCAACGGCACCTCCACCGCCAACGGCACCACCCCGCCCAGCAGTTCGACCCGCTCGACCGGGGTGATCAACGGGAGCAGCCCGATCCGGGTGTCCGGCCGCTGGACGGCCGCCGTCAGCAGCCGCGCGAAGTGGCGGACGACCGTCTCGGCCGTCTCCCGGTCGAAGAGGTCCGTCGCGAAGTCGAGCGCGCAGTCGATCCCGGCGGGTTCGCCCTCCGGGTCGAAGGACTCCTGGGCGATCAGGTTGAGGTCGAACTTGGCGACTCCGGTGGCCGCCGGCAGCGCCTCGCCCCACAGGCCGGTGGGCGACGCGTCGGCCTGCTCGTTGTTCTGGAGCACCAGCATGACCTGGAAGAGCGGGTGGCGGGCCAGCGAGCGGGCCGGGTTCAGCTCCTCCACCAGCCGCTCGAACGGCACGTCCTGGTGCGCGTAGGCACCGAGGTCGGTCTCCCGGACGCGGGCCAGCAGTTCGGTGAAGCTCGGATCGCCCGAGGTGTCGGTGCGCAGCACCAGGGTGTTGACGAAGAAGCCGACCAGGTCGTCCAGCGCCTCGTCGGACCGCCCGGCCACCACCGAACCGATCGGCACGTCGGTGCCCGCGCCGAGCCGGGTGAGCAGGGCGGCGAGGGCGGCCTGGAGGGCCATGAACACCGTCACCCGCTGCGAGCGCGCCAACGCGACCAGTTCGCGGTGGAGTTCGGCACCCAGGAGTTGCGACACCCGGTCACCGTGGTGGCTGGCGACGGCGCCCCGGGGGCGGTCCGCCGGCAGCGTCAGCTCCTCCGGGAGGTCGGCCAGCGCGTCCCGCCAGTAGGCGAGTTGGCGGGCGGCCAGGCTCTCCGGATCGACCTCCTCGCCGAGCAGCTCTTGCTGCCAGAGCGCGTAGTCCGCGTACTGCACCGGCAGCGGCGCCCGATCGGGCGCGGTGCCCGCCGCCCGGGCCGCGTAGGCCTCGGCGAGATCGCGCAGCAGCGGGCCCGTCGACCAGCCGTCGCTCGCGATGTGGTGCAGTACCAGGACCAGCACGTGGTCCTGGTCGGCGGTGCGCAGCAGGACGGCCCGGAGCGGGAGTTCGGTGGCCAGGTCGAAGGCCCGGCGAGAGGCCGCGTCGACGGCCTCGGCGACCTCGTCGGCCGGGCAGTCCCGGACGTCGAAGGGCACCGCCGCCGCGTCGGCCGGGCGGATCAGCTGGTGGGGCTCGCCGTCGGTCTCGACGATCACCGTGCGCAGGCTCTCGTGCCGGGCCACCAGGTCGCCGAGGGCGAGTTCCAGGGCCGCGGCGTCCAGCTCCCCGGCCAACCGCAGGGCCAGCGGCGAGTTGTAGAGGGCGCTCGGGCCTTCCATCCGGTCGATCAGCCAGAGCCGCTGCTGCGCGAAGGACAGCGGCACCCGCTCGGGCCGCTCGGCCCGGGCGCTCAGCGCGAGCCGGTCGCAGCCCGCGTCGAGGCGGCCGGCGAGCCCGGCCGCGGTCGGCGCCTCGAAGACGTCCCGGATGCCCAACTCCGCACCCAGCGCGCCCCGGACCCGGCTCAGCAGCCGGGTGGCGAGCAGCGAGTGCCCGCCGAGGGCGAAGAAGTCGTCGTCGGCGCCGACCGCGTCCAGGCCGAGCACCTCGGCGAGCAGGCCGCAGAGGATCTCCTCCTGCGGGGTGCGGGCGGCCCGGCCGCCGGCGAGGGCGGCGAAGTCCGGGGCCGGGAGCGCGGCACGGTCCAGTTTGCCGTTGGCGTTCAGCGGCAGGGCGGGCAGCGGCACGATGGCGGCCGGGAGCATGTAGCCGGGCAGTGTCTCCGCGGCGAAGGCGCGCAGTCCGGCCGGGTCGAGGGGGCCGTCGGCGACCACGTAGGCGACCAGGCGCAGGCCGCTGTCGTCGGGCAGGACGGCGGCCCGGTGCACCTGCGGGTGCGCGGCCAGGACGCTCTCGATCTCGCCGAGTTCGATCCGGAAGCCGCGAACCTTGACCTGGTGGTCGGTGCGGCCGAGGTACTCCAGCTCGCCGTCGCGGGTGCGGCGGACCAGGTCCCCGGTGCGGTACATCCTCGAGCCCGCCGCGAACGGGCTGGCGACGAAACGCTCGGCGGTCAGCCCCGGCCGATTCAGGTAACCCCGGGCCAGCCCGGCCCCCGCCAGGTACAGCTCCCCGGGGACGCCGACCGGCACCGGGTTCAGGTACTCGTCCAGCACGTACCCGGCGGTCCCGGCGACCGTCCGGCCGAGCACCGGCCGCTGGGTGCCGTCGAGCGGCCGGGTGAGGGCGTGCACGGTGGACTCGGTGGGGCCGTACATGGTGTGGCCGGCGGTCAGCGGGGACGCGCACAGCCTGCTCCACAGGCCCTGGCCGATGGCCTCCCCGCCGAGCAGCAGCAGCTTCGGCGCGGGCTCCTCCAGCAGGCCCTCCTCGACCAGTTGCTCGGCGTACGAGGGGGTGACGTGCAGCGTGTCGATCCCGGTCTCGCGCACGTGGCGGACCAGCAGGGCGGCGTCCCGGCGGACCTCGTCGCCGATCAGGTGCAGCTCGTGCCCGGCGACCATCCAGAGCACGACCTCCAGCGAGGCGTCGAAGCAGAGCGACGCGGTCAGCGCGGCCCGCAGCCGGCCGTGCGCCGCCTCGGCGTCCGCGATCATCGTGGCCCGGTGGCCGGCCAGCAGGGCCGCGAGGCTGCGGTGCGGCACCAGCACGCCCTTGGGGCGGCCGGTCGAGCCGGAGGTGTGGATCACGTACGCGGCGTCCGCCGCGTGCAGGCGGGGCCTCGGGTCCTGGGCCGGGCCGGGCTCGTCCGTGACGTCCAGGACGGGCAGGGCGGCCAGCAGTTCGGGCAGCGGCCAGCGGGCGTCGGTCAGCACCAGGGCGGGCGCGGCGTCCGCGAGCATGTGCGCCGTCCGCTCCGCCGGGTACTCGGCGTCCAGCGGCAGGTAGGCGCCGCCGGCCTTGAGCACCGCCAGCAGCCCGACCACCGTCTCCGCCGAGCGCGGCAGGGCGAGGGCCACCACCGATCCGGGGGCCACCCCGGCGGCGATCAGCCGGTGCGCCAGCCGGTTGGCCCGCGCGTTCAGCTCCGCGAAGGTCAGCGCGGTGCCCGCGTGGACCAGCGCCACCGCCTCCGGGGTGGCCGCGGCCCGGGCCTCGAACACGGCCGGGAGCAGCGGCGGTTCCCCGGCCGACGCGGGGCCGGCCGTCAGCGCGGCCCGCTCGGCCTCGGGCAGGACCTCGGCGGCGGTGACGGCCAGGTCCGGGTCGGCGGCGGCCTGCCGCAGGATCAGGACCAGCGCGGCGCCCAGCCGTTCCGCCGTCTCCCGGTCGAACAGGTCGGTGGCGTACTCCAGCCCGCCCGCGAGCCCGCCCGGGGTCCCGTCCGCGCGGTGGCGCTCGGTCAGCGACAGCTTGAGGTCGAACTTGGCGGTGCCGTAGTCGACGGGCTCCTCCGCCGCCGCCACACCGGGGAAGGACGGTCCGGCCTCGGCGGCGGTGGCGAAGGTCAGCATCACCTGGAACAGCGGGTGCCGGGCCAGCGAGCGGACCGGGTTGAGCTCCTCGACGAGGCGCTCGAACGGCGTGTCCTGGTGCTCGTACGCCGCGAGGTCGGTGTCCCGGACGCGGCGCAGCAGTTCGGCGAAGCCCGGCCGGCCGGAGAGGTCGGTGCGCAGCACCAGGGTGTTGGCGAAGTAGCCGACCAGGTCGGTGACGGCCTCGTCGAGGCGGCCGGCGACCGGAGTGCCGATCGGCAGGTCGGTACCGGCGCCGAAGCGGTGCAGCAGGGTGGCGTAGGCGGCCTGGAGGACCATGAACAGGGTCGCGCCGTGCTGGGCGGCGAGCTCGCCGAGGCGGGCGTGCAGTTCGGCGTCGAGTTCCAGCGGGACGACGGCGCCGCGGTGGGTGGCGACCGGCGGCCGGGGGCGGTCCACGGGCAGCGGCAGCTCCTCCGGCAGGTCGGCCAGCGCGTCCCGCCAGTAGGCGAGTTGGCGGGCGGCCAGGCTCTGCGGGTCGTCCTCGTCGCCGAGCAGGGCGTGCTGCCAGAGCGCGTAGTCGGCGTACTGGACGGGCAGCGGCTCGCCGTCGGGGGCGCGGCCGGCGAGCCGGGCCCGGTAGGCGTCGGTGAGGTCGCGGTAGAGCGGGCCCAGCGAGGCGCCGTCCCCGGCGATGTGGTGCAGGACGAGGACCAGGACGTGCTCGTCCGGGCCCTCGGGCCGCAGGTAGGCGTGCAGGGGCAGGTCGGCGGCCAGGTCGAAGGTGTGGCGGGCGAGTTCGTCCACCGGCCGGTCGGTGGTGGTGAGCAGCGGGGCGGTCGGCCCGCCGAGGATGTGCTGGTGGGGGGTGCCGTCGTGGACGGCGAAGACGGTGCGCAGGGCCTCGTGCCGCCGGACGGTGTCGCCGAGGGCGTCGGCCAGGGCGGCGGGGTCGAGCGGGCCGCGCAGCCTCAGGGCGAGGGTCACGTTGTAGGTGGCGGCGGGGCCCTCGGCCTGGGCGAGGAACCAGAGGCGGCGCTGGGCGAAGGAGAGCCGCACCCGGTCGGGCCGGGGGCCGGGCCGCAGCGCCGGGCGGGCCGGGGCGGGCACGTCGGCCGCGCGGTCGGCGAGCCGGTCGGTGAGCCCGGCGACGGTGGGGGCCTGGAAGAGGTCGCCGATGGCGAGTTCGATGCCGAGTTCGGCGCGGGCCCGCCCGGTGAGGCGGGTGGCGAGCAGCGAGTGGCCGCCGAGGGCGAAGAAGTCGTCGTCGATGGTGATGTCGTCGATGCCGAGCAGGTCGCCGAAGAGCTCGCACAGAGCCCGTTCGCGCTCGTCGCGGGGCTCGCGGCCGGTGCCGTCGGCAGCGACGTCCGGGGCGGGCAGGGCCCGGCGGTCGACCTTGCCGTTGGCGTTGAGCGGCAGCGCGTCGAGCAGGACGACGGCGGCGGGGACCATGTAGCCGGGCAGCGTGGTGCCGGCGAAGGTGCGCAGCTCGGCCGGGGTGAGCGAGGCGTCGGCGGTGCAGTAGGCGACCAGCCGGGTGTCGCCGGGGCGGTCCTCACGGGCGATCACGATGACCTGGCGCACGGCGGGGTGGCGGGAGAGCGCCGCCTCGATCTCGCCGAGTTCGATCCGGAAGCCGCGCAGCTTGACCTGGCCGTCGATCCGGCCGAGGAACTCCACGGCGCCGTCGGCGCGCAGCCGCACCAGGTCGCCGGTGCGGTACATCCTCTCCCCGGGCGCGTACGGGCAGGCGACGAACCGCTCGGCGGTCAGGCCCGGACGGTTCAGGTAGCCCCGGGCCAGCCCGGCACCGGCGATGTACAGCTCTCCCGGGACGCCGGGCGGGACGGGGCACAGCCGGGCGTCGAGGACGTAGCTGCGCATGGCGTCGAGCGGGCCGCCGATCGGCACCCGGGGGCCGTCGAGGTCGGCGTGGACGAGCGGGTGGTGGGTCGCGAAGGTGGTGGTCTCGGTGGGCCCGTAGACGTGGGCGAGCAGCAGGTCGGGGCAGGCGTCCAGGACGCGCCGCATCAGGGTGCCGGAGGCGGCCTCGCCGCCGGTGCAGACGACCCGCAGGGCGGCGAAGGTCTGCGGGGCCTGCTCGGCGACGAGGTCGAACAGGGCTTTGGTGAGGAAGACGGCGGTGACGTCGTGGCGGGTGGTGACGGCGTGCAGGGAGGTGGCGTCGAGGGCGCCGGGCGGGGCCACCACGACGGTGCCGCCGGCCAGCAGGGGCGTCCAGATCTCGTAGGTGGCGGCGTCGAAGGCGTGCGGGGAGTGCAGCAGGACCCGCTCGTGCCGGCCGTCCTGCCAGCGCCGGTCGGCGGCGAGGTCGAGGACGTCGCGGTGGCGGACGGCGACGCCCTTGGGGCGGCCGGTGGAGCCGGAGGTGTACATCGCGTAGGCGAGCTGGTCCGGGTGGACGGGCACGCCGGGGCGGTGGGCGGGGGCGGCCGCCTCGTCGCCGGGGCGGACCACCACGGCCCGGTGCGGGAAGCCCGGGTCGGCGCGGTCGGTGAGCAGCACGGGGGCGCCGGTGTCGGCGAGCACGTCGGTCATCCGCTCGGGCGGCAGGCCGGGGTGCATGGGCACGTAGCAGCCGCCGGCCTTGAGGATCGCCAGGGTGGCGACGACGACGTCGACGGAGCGCTCCATCAGCATCGCGACGGGGGTCTCGGTGCCGACGCCGAGGGCGATCAGGTGGTGGGCGAGGCGGTTGGCCCGGGCGTCGAGTTCGGCGTAGCCGAGGGTGCCGCCGTCGTGGGCGAGGGCGGTGGCGTGCGGGGTGCGGTCGGCCTGGCGCTCGAAGGACTCGGCGAGGGTCCCGGGCCGGCCCGGGGCGCCGGTGGCGTTCCACTCGGTGAGGATGCGGGTGCGCTCCTCGGGGGCGAGGACGTCGAGGGTGGCGATGGGGGCGTGCGGGTCGGCGGCGGCACCGGTCAGCAGCAGGCCGAGCCGGTCGGCCAGGGCGGCGACGGTGGTGTGGTCGTAGAGGTCGGCGGCGTACTCGATCGAGCCGGTGAGCCCGGCGGGGGCGCCGTCGGGGCCGTGGCGTTCGGCGATGCCGATGTTGAGGTCGAACTTGGCGACCCGCAGGCCGATCGGTTCGGGTGCGGACTCCAGCCCGGGCAGGTCGAGTTCGGCGTCCTGTCCGTGGTTCTGGAGCACCAGCAGGGTCTGGAACAGCGGGTGGCGGCCGAGGGCGCGGGTCGGGTTGAGCTCCTCGACGAGGCGCTCGAAGGGGATGTCCTGGTGGGCGAAGGCGTCGAGCTGGGCCTCCCGGACGCGGCCGAGCAGCTCGGCGAAGCTCGGGTCGCCGGACGTGTCGGCGCGCAGCACGAGGGAGTTGACGAAGAAGCCGACCAGGTCGTCCAGGGCCTCGTCGGCGCGGCCGGCGAGGCCGGTGCCGAGCGGGACGTCGGTGCCGGCGCCGAGCCTGGTGAACAGTGCGGCCAGGCCGGCCTGGAGGACGGTGAACAGGGTGGTGCGGTGCGCGCGGGCGAGGTCGAGCAGGGCGCTGTGCAGGTCGGCGCCCCAGGTGAGGTCGACGGAGTCGGCGGCGCCGGTGGGGGCGGGCGGCCGGGGGCGGTCCGTCGGCAGCTCCAGTTCCTCCGGGAGGCCGGCCAGCGCGGTTCGCCAGTGGTCGAGTTGGCGGGCGAGCAGGCTCTCGGGGTCGCGCTCGTCGCCGAGCAGGTCGCGCTGCCAGAGCGCGTAGTCGGCGTACTGGACGGGCAGCGGCTCCCAGTGGGGGGCGCGGCCGACGAGCCGGGCCCGGTAGGCGGTGGCGAGGTCGCGCAGCAGCGGGCCGAGCGACCAGCCGTCGCCGGCGATGTGGTGCAGGACGACGAGCAGCACGTGCTCGGTCGGAGCGAGGGTGAACACCGTGACCCGGATGGGCAGTTCGCGGCTCAGCTCGAAGGTCTCGGCGGCGGCCGCGTCCCGGCGGGCGGGGTAGTCGTCCGGTGCGCAGTCCACGACCAGGAAGCGCGGCTGCGCCTCCTCGGCCGGCAGGATCTGCTGCACCGGGACTCCCCCGGCCACCGGGAACACCGTACGCAGGGCCTCGTGCCGGGCGACCACGTCCACCGTCGCGGCGCGCAGCGCGGCGGTGTCGAGCTCGCCGCGCAGGCGCAGGGCGAACGGAAGGTTGTACAGCGCGGTCGGCCCCTCGATCTGGTCGATCAGCCAGAGACGCTGCTGTGCGTACGAAACCGGGATCACGGTGCTTCCTCTACTCACGTCACGGCACGGGGTGGTCTGGGACGGTCAGGCGACGGCCAGGGTGGGCCGGACGCTGGGCCGGCAGTCCAGGACGTCGAGGGGCTGCCCCATCGCGACGGCGATCCTGCGGTCGCCGCGGTACGGGTCCCGGCCGTGCGCGCACAGCACGTTGTCGACCAGCATCACGTCGCCGACCTGCCAGCGCTCGCGCACGGTCGCGGCGTGGTACGCCTCGTTGAGGGCGTCGACGTCGGCGCGCTCCAGGGGTTCGCCGTCCCCGAAGCCGGTGTTGAACGGGAAGCCGTCCGGGCCGAACTCGTCGGTCATCGCCTCGCGGATGTCCGGGTCGAGCGACCACTCGCTCCAGAAGGCGAGGTGGTTGAACCAGACCTCCTCGCCGGTCGCCGGGTGGTGGATGGTGCCGGGGCGCAGCTGGCCGGTGCGCAGGTTGCCGTCCGGCAGCCACTCCCAGGTGATGCCGTTCTCCCGGCAGTAGGCCTCGACCTCGGCCCGGTCCTCGGTGGCGAAGGCGGTGCGCCAGCCCAGGGAGACGTAGTCCGAGTAGTTGCGGGTGAGCGTCCAGCCGGACGTCCGCATCCGCTCGACCAGGTGCGCGGGCAGGTGGTCGAGCACCTGGCGGCAGTCGGCGGTCGGGGTGGCGCCGCCCTCCTCGGGGGCGGTCAGGCAGGCGAAGAGCAGCCGGCCCGGGAAGGTGAGGGTGTAGCTGTTCTCGTTGTGCATCCGGATCGGCTGGGGCGACGGCAGGTCGGTGGAGGAGAAGACGCCGTTGCCGTAGTCGCTGCGCGGGGTGGCCTTCTCCCGGTAGGGGGTGCGCTCGGGGATGAGGACGTCGCGCACGGCGGCGACGTCCTCGGTGCTCGCGACCGGCAGGCCGCGCAGGAAGATCGTGCCGTGCCGGTGCAGGGCTTCGGTGAGCTCGGCCTCGTTCTCGCGCAGCCATGCGCGGGCCTCGCCGATGTCGGCGGTGCGCGGGGCGTGCGCGAGGGCCGGACGGCCGGGGTTCAGTTCCCAGGTCAGCATGGTCGCGCTCACTGCCGGGCGAGGGAGGCGGTCAGGCTGGCGGGCCGGATGTCGGTCCAGTTGGCCTCGATGTGGTCGAGGCAGCCCTGGCGGGTGTCCTCGCCGTGGACGGTGGTCCAGCCGGCCGGCACGTCGATCCAGACCGGCCACAGCGAGTGCTGGTTCTCGTCGTTGACCAGCACCAGGTAGCCGGCGTTGTCGTCCTCGAACGGGTTGCTCATGGTGTCCTCCTTGGGTTGCTTCGAAGGTAGGGGCGGGCCGGGGGGCGCAACGGCAGGAGTCGCGGCAGGAACGCGGCAGTTCGGCTCGGGCGCCCGTCGGCGGTCCGCGGCGGCCCGGTTCAGCGCGGGGTGAGGCGCACCGGGAAGTGGTCCAGGCCGAAGTTGATGATCGAGCGGTTGTGGACGACCGGCCCGGTCGGTTCGATCACGGCGACGCGCTCCAGCATCGCCGCGAACAGGGCGCCGAGTTCGGCCTTGGCCAGCGGCGCGCCGATGCAGTAGTGGGCGCCGAGGCCGAGGGCGAGGTGCTTGTTGGGGGCGCGGTCGAGCAGGATCTCCTCGGGCCGGTCGAAGGCCTCCGGGTCCCGGTTGGCGGACCACACCCAGACCGCGACCCGGTCGCCGCGCCGGATGGTGCGGCCGTCGAGCTCGGTGTCCCGGCTCGCGGTGCGCAGGGTGTGCAGCCCGACGGACGTCCAGCGCAGGAGTTCGTCCAGCGCCGAGTCCATGCCGACCTCACCCCGCTGCAACTGCCGCCACAGTTCCGGGTGCTGGACGAGGGTGTGCAGGCCCATGGCCGCGGTGTGACGGACGGTCTGGACGCCGCCGACCACGATGTTGTCCAGGTTGAGGACGACGTCCTCGATCGGCAGCAGCTTGCCGCCGACCCGGTAGGTGGCCATCTTGCTGATCAGGTCGTCGCGCGGGTCGGTGCGGCGCAGCATCACCTGGTGCAACAGGTAGGGGATGAGCTGCTGGTGGCCGGCCCGGCGCTCCTCGGGGGTGCGGCCGAGGAAGGCGACGTCACAGACCCGCTCGACCATCTCGCGGTCCTTCTCGGGGACGTCCAGGAGGTCGCACATGACGGACAGCGGCAGGGCGGAGACGGCGTCGACGAGGTCGACCTCGCCCAGCTCGACGGCCCGGTCGACGATCGAGGCGGCGAGTTCGGTGATGCCGCGGGACGCTCCGCGCACCGGGCCGGGGGCGAAGAACGGGTTGGCGGGCGCGCGGAGTTCGCGGTGCCGGGGCGGGTCGGTGAGGGCCATCATCCGGCCGGAGCCGACCGGGACGTTGCCCTCGCCGGCGCCGAGCAGCGAGCCCTGCTCGGAGCTGTAGAGCGTGGCGTTGCGCAGCACCTCCGCGGAGTGCCGGTAGGAGAGCACCGACCAGATCGGCCCGTCGTCGACGGTGTCGGTGCGGTGGACGGAGGCCTCCCGGCGCAGTTCCGCGACCAGGGCGGGGGTGTCGGGGCGGGCCCACAGGCCCGGGTCGGTGAGGTCGACCGCGGTGGTGGTCAGCATGGCTACTCCGTCGTGGACTGGTCGGCGGCGGCGCCGGCCCGGTGGCCCGGGCCCGGTCGCTCGATGAGGGAGGTCAGCAGGTCGACCGGGCCGGGCCCGTCGACGGTGGCGAGCAGGTGGCCGCCGGGGACGATGTGGTGGCCGCTGGCACCACGGGTGTGGACGGCCCAGCCCTGGAGTCCGGCGGAGCCGAGCATCGGGTCGTCGGCGCCGGCGACGGTGTGCAGGTCGGAGCCGATCGGCGGGTGCGGGCGGGGGCGGTAGGTGGCGACCACGGCCAGGTCGGTACGGATACCCTGAAGCGCGTGCTCCTTCAACTCCGAGTCGCCCTCGATGAGTTCACCCATGCCGGCCAGGCGAAGCAGGTCGTCTGCGGTGTGCTGCGGGCGGTCCCGGCCGGCCCAGGTGGCAGGCGGCGAGGCGGAGGCGGCGACCACCAGTTCGGGCCGCCGCTCGGCGGGCAGCGCCCGGGCGACCTCGTAGCCGAGCAGGGCGCCGAAGCTCTGCCCGTAGAAGCCGAACCGGCCCGTCAGGTGCGGGGTGAGGGCGTCCACGACGGCGTCGACCAGCAGGTCGAAGCTCGCGGGCATCGGGTGGCCGAGGCGACCGCCGCGGGCGGGCGGGCGCACCGCCCAGACCTCGGCGGTCGGGGCGAGGGCGCGGGCGAGCGGGGTGTAGGCGGTGGCGTCGCCCCCGGCGTGCGGGAAGCAGAACAGCCGGAACGGGCGGTGCGGTTGGGGCGCGGGGACGAGCAGCCAGTCCCCCTCGACGCGGGGGCGCACCCGCGTGGCGGTGGTCATGCGCCGCTGACCCGGGCGCGGGCGGTCAGGGCGGGCCGGGGGGCGGCGGTGCCGGCCTCGACGGCCTTCCCGACGGTGGCGGTGAAGGCGGCCAGGTCGGCCGAGTCCAGCAGGTGGCGCAGCTGGAGCTCGATGCCCAGCCGGCGGCGCAGCAGGTGGACGACGCGCAGCGCGGCGAGCGAGTGGCCGCCGAGCGAGAAGAAGTCGTCGGTGGGCGTGACGCCGGTCAGGCCGAGCACGGTGCGCCAGACCTCGGCGACCTGCTCCGCCAGCCCGCCGGGGCCCTCGGCGGGCGCCTCCTCGGCCGCGGGGGCGGGCTGCGCCGCGGGGGCGGGCAGGGCCGCGTGGTCGACCTTGCCGTTCGGGGTGAGCGGCATGGCGTCCAGCACGGTGATCGCCGAGGGCACCAGGTGCGCGGGCAGGGTGGCCCGCAGGCGCTCGGTCAGTTCGGCGGCGGCGGTGGCGCCGGTGACGTAGCCGACGAGCCGGCGGTCGCCGGGGGCGGGCTCGTGGACGGTGACGGCGGCGGCCTGGACGCCGTCCAGCCGGGCCAGCGCGTGCTCGACCTCGCCGAGCTCGATCCGGTAGCCGCGCAGCTTGACCTGGCGGTCGACCCGGCCGACGTACTCCAGCCGGCCGCCCTCGCCGCGCCGGGCCTGGTCGCCGGTGCGGTACATCCTCTCGCCGGGGGCGGTCGGGTCGGCGACGAAGCGTCCGGCGGTCAGCCCGGGGCGGCCCGGGTAGCCGTGGGCGAGCCCGGGCCCGGCGAGGTACAGCTCGCCGACGACGCCGTCGGCGACCGGGGCGAGCTTCTCGTCCAGCAGGTGGAGGCGCACGCCGGGCAGCGGATCGCCCAGGTGCGGACCGGGGCCGCTGATCGGCGTGGTGACGGCGTCGACGGTGCACTCGGTGGGCCCGTACAGGTTGAGCGCGTCGATGCCGCCGTCGGCGAGCTCCCGCCAGGTGTGCTCGGGGACGGGCTCGCCGCCCATGAACAGCCGCGGCACCCGGGCGCCGGTGAGCGGCTCGCGCAGCAGCTCCCAGTGCGAGGGGGTCAGGTCGAGGTCGGTGACGGCGTGCTCGGCCAGCAGGGCCGCCACCCGGGCGGGGTCGGCGCGGTGCTCGTCGCCGATGACCAGGACGGTGTCGCCGCGGCAGATCCGGGCCCACTGCTGGACGGAGGCGTCGAAGGAGACGCTGGCGTTCCAGCCGACCACCCCGGGCTCGGCACGGTAGGCGCCGGCGGCCTCCAGTGCCTCCACCAGGGCGGCGACGGCGCCGCGCGGCACCTCGACGCCCTTGGGGAGCCCGGTGGAGCCGGAGGTGTAGATGACGTAGGCGGGGTCGAGCGGGTCGGCCGCCTCCGGCAGATCAGGCCCGCCGGCGGCGGCGTCCGGGCGCAGGACCGGCACGCCCTGGGCCGCCGGGAGGCCGTCCGCGCTGATCAGGGCCGCGAGCCGCGCGTCGGCGGCCATGAAGGCCAGCCGCTCGGCGGGGTAGGCCGGGTCGAGCGGGACGTAGGCGGCGCCGGCCCGCCAGACGGCGAGCAGGGCGACCGGCAGGTCGGCGGTGCGGGCGAGGTGGACGCCGACCCGGTCGCCGCGGCCGACGCCGTGGGCGCGCAGGGCGCGGGCCAGCGCGGCGGTGCGCAGGTCGAGTTCGGCGAAGTCCAGGCGGGCCGCTCCGGCGAGGACGGCGGTGCGCTCGGGGTGGGCGGCGACGGCATCGCGCAGGCGGTGCAGGAGGTCGGTCATGACGGTTCCTCAGGACTCTCGGACGGAGGCGGCCATGGCGTGCAGGGCTGCCGTGTAGGTGTCGATGAACTGCTCGGCGGTGGTGTCGGTGACCAGGGAGCGCTGGTGGTCCACGGCGAGCAGCACGCGCTGCGAGACCGGGTCCTGGATCAGCGAGGCGCCGAACGCGAAGCTGTTGGGCTCGTGGCGCAGGGTCGGCTCGCAGCCGATCCGGCCGTCCACGATGCGGGCGGAGCTGAGCCGGCCCAGGGCGTGGAAGCGCAGGTAGCCGAACTGGCTGTCCAGCGCGGTGTCGGTCATCAGCCGGGCGAGCCGGGCGAAGGGCACCCGGCGGTGCGGCATCATGTCCAGTTCCTCCCGGTGCACCTCGCGCACCAGGGCGAGCAGGTCGTCGGTGGGCTCGCAGCTCAGCGGGACGGTGTTGAGGAACAGCCCGTACACCTCGGTGCCGCCGAGCCGTTCCAGCCGGCCGTTCACGGCGAGGCCGGTGGTGACGCGCCGTCGCCCGGTGACGGCGGCGAGGGCGTGCAGGTGGGCCGCGAGCGCGACCGACTTGAGGGGCACGGCCAGGGCGTCGGCGACCTGCCGCAGTTGCTCGGGCGCCTCGGGCAGCACCCGCTCGACGGTGCGCGGCGCCTCGTGCACGTCCTCGCTGCCGGGGAAGGACTGGCCGCTGACGCCGGACAGCCGGTCGCGCCAGTACGCGAGCGAGCGCTCGTCCCCGGCGGCCTGCCGTTCGACGGCCACGAAGTCGCGGAAGGCGGTGCG
This sequence comes from Kitasatospora sp. NPDC043950, assembly GCF_056435345.1. Lineage (NCBI taxonomy): Bacteria > Bacillati > Actinomycetota > Actinomycetes > Kitasatosporales > Streptomycetaceae > Kitasatospora > Kitasatospora sp. NPDC043950. The sequence continues at coordinate 73,491 of NZ_JBWKER010000017.1, read as the reverse complement.
CGGCGGCGGGGTGGGGGCGCCGAGCGGGTCGGCGGCCAGGGCCGTGTGGCGCTCCAGGATCTCGGTGAACAGCGAGGTGAAGCTCCAGCCGTCGAGGATGGCGTGGTGCTCGGAGATGGTGAGCTGGAAGGCGTCCTCGGCCAGGCGCTGCACGGTGATCCGGAACAGCGGCGGGGCGGTGAGGTCGAAGGGCGTCCACCGGTGGGTGTCGAACACCTCGCGGACCGCCGTGTCCTGGTCGGGCTCGCCGCGCAGGTCGGTGAACTCGACGGGCGCGGGCAGCCGCCCGTACACGAGCTGGAGCGGTTCGCCGTAGCCGGACAGGTCGAGGCCGGTGCGCAGCACCGCGTGGCGCTCCATGGCCTCGGCGACCGAGCGGCGGAAGGCCTGTTCGTCGAGGTCGCCCGAGATCCGGTAGGAGTTGACGTTGTGGTAGCTGTCGGTGCCGCCGGCGATCTCCATGTGGAAGACCATGGAGAGCTGCATGGAGACCATCGGGTAGGCGTCGGCCAGGCCGGGCGGCAGGTCGTCGCGGTCCTCCGGGGTGATCAGGGAGAAGGGCTCGTGATCGGCCGGGCCTTCGGCGACGGGCTCGGCCAGCGGCAACAGGGCGGCGACCGTGGGGGCGTTGAAGACGTCCCGCAGGCTCACCCCCCAGCCGCGCTCGTGCAGCGCGCCGGCGAGCTGGACGGCCCGGATGGAGTCGCCGCCGAGGTGGAAGAAGTCGTCGTGGACGCCGATGCCGTCCACCCCGAGGACCTCCGTCCAGACGGCGGCGAAGGCCTCCTCCTCCGGGGTGCGCGGCTCGACGTGGCGGCCTCCGGTGGCCGTGCTGCGCTGGCCGGGGGCGGGCAGCGCGGCGCGGTCCACCTTGCCGTTGACGGTGAGCGGCAGCGACTCCAGGACGGTGAAGCTGGCCGGGACCATGTACGGGGGCAGCGAGCGGCCGAGGAAGGCGCGGACGTCGGCGGGCTCGCGCCCGGTGACGTACGCGGCGAGCCGGTCGTCGTGCACGGTGACGACGCAGGCGTCGACGTCCGGGTGGGCGGCGAGCGCGTTCTCGATCTCGCCGAGCTCGATCCGGAAGCCGCGCAGCTTGACCTGGAAGTCGGCGCGTCCGATGTACTCCAGACCGCCGCCGGGCAGACGCCGGGCGACGTCGCCGGTGCGGTAGAGCCGCGCCCCGGGCGGGCCGTAGGGGTCGGCGACGAAGCGGCCCGCGGTGAGGCCGGGGCGGCCCCAGTAGCCGTGGGCGAGGCTGCCGCCGCCGATGTACAGCTCGCCGGCCGCGCCGGGTGGCACCGGACGCAGCCAGTCGTCCAGGACCTGGGCGGTGAGGTGCGGCATGGGCGCGCCGATCAGGCTGCGCTCGAAGCCGGCGCTGCCGGCCAGGTCGTGGGTGGTGACGTGGACGGTGGTCTCGGTGATGCCGTACAGGTTGCAGAGCCGGGCCGGGGGCGGCGGGTCGAGTTCGAACCAGCGCTGGACGACGCCCGGGTCCAGCGCCTCCCCGCCGAGCATGATCCACTTCAGCGCGGACAGGTCGCGCGGGCCGCGCCGCAGCACGGGCTCCAGCTGGCGCAGCGCCGAGGGGGTGAGGCAGAGGAAGGAGACCCGCTCCTGCTCCAGCAGTTCGGCGAACTCCTCCGGCGAGCGGCTGGTGACGTAGGGGACGACGACCAGGCGGGCACCGTGCAGCAGGGCGCCCCACATCTCCCAGACCGTCCAGTCGAAGGCGTAGCTGTGGAAGAGCGTCCAGGTCTCCTCCGGGCCGAAGCCGAAGTGCTCCGCGCCGTCCGCCATGAGCCGGCTGACGTGCTCGTGGGCGACGGCGACGCCCTTGGGGCGGCCGGTGGAGCCGGAGGTGAAGATGATGTAGGCGACGTCGCCGGGGCGCCCGGCGGCCGGCGGGCGGTGGTCCGGCCGGGCGGCCAGGTCGGCGGCCTCGGCGGTCAGGTCGTAGGCCTGCCAGGGGCCTTCGGGGGCCCGGTCCGGGCGGTCGGTGACGACGAGGGTGACGTCGGCGTCGGCGAAGACGAGCGCGGCGCGGTCGGCGGGGGCGGCGAGGTCGACGGGCACGTACGCGGCGCCGGTCTTGAGCACGCCGAGGACGGTGACCAGGACGTCGGCCGTGCGGTCCAGCAGCATTCCGACGCGGTCGCCGGGGCCGGCCCCACGGGCGCGCAGGGCATGGGCCAGGCGGTTGGCCCGGCGGTCGAGTTCGGCGTAGCTCAGGGTGTGGCCGGAGTCGCTGACGGCGGGCCGGTCGGGGTGGGCGTCGGCGGCCTGCTCGAACAGCCGGTGCAGGCAGTGGCCGGGGGTGTCGGTGGCCCGGACGGCCTCGGCCCCGGCGGTGCGGCCGGTCAGCCGCAGCACGGTGGCGTCGGGCTCGTCCAGGGCCGCGGTGAGCAGGGCGCCGAAGTCGGCGGCCAGCCGGCGCACCGTCCCGGCGTCGAACAGCTCGCTGCGGTACTCGGCCTCGCCGCGCAGTTCGCCGCCGGGGTCGCCGGGGTCGCCGCCCGTCCCGCTGCCGGTCCCGCTGCTGTCGAAGACGGACCAGGTGAGGTCGAACTTGCTGGTGCCGTTGGAGCGCACCCGGCTCCCGGCGGTGGCCCGGCCGAGCACGAGCGGGGTGCGGTCCTCGCCGTGGGCGCCGAACACCACCTGGACCAGCGGCGGGTGCTGCGCGGTGCGGGCGGTGCCGAGCTGGTCGACCAGCTGGTCGAAGGGCACGTCGAGGTAGCCGTAGGCCTCGAAGGCGACGTCCTGGACGTGCTCCAGCAGGGCGCGGAAGCTCAGCCCGGGTGCGAGCCGCAGGCGCAGCGGCAGCAGGTTGACGAAGTAGCCGAGCAGGTGCTCCAGTTCGGGCCGGTTGCGGGTGGTGACGGGGGTGCCGATCACCAGGTCGTCGGCGCCGGTCCAGCGGTTCAGCAGCAGGGCGAAGGCGGCCAGTTGGACGGTGAAGGGGGTGACGCCCTCCGCCTCGGCCAGGGCGCGCACCTTCGCCGCCGTGCCGGGGGCGAGCCCGAACTCCTCGGTCCGTCCCGCCGCGCCGCGCTCGGCGGGACGGGGCCGGTCGGTGGGCAGCTCCAGCAGGGCGGGTGCGCCGTGCAGCTGCTCCTTCCAGTAGGTCAGGTGCTCCTCGAAGGAGGTGTCGAGCTCCTCCACCGCGTAGTCGGCGTACTGCACGGTCAGTTCCGGCAGGTCGGCGGCCCGGCCCTGCACCGCGGCGCCGTACAGGTCGGCGAGTTCGCGCTCGAAGACCTCGGCGGACCAGCCGTCCCAGACGATGTGGTGGACGGTGAACAGCAGCGTGGTGCGCTCGTCCGCCAGCTGGAAGGCCTCGGCGCGCAGCAGCGGTCCGGCGGCCAGGTCGAAGGGTTCGGCGCAGCGGGCGGTGAGCAGTTCCTCCAGGCGTCCGGCCTGCTCGGGGCCGCCCTGCGGGCGCAGGTCGGTCACCGCGAGCGGCACGGCGAGGGTGTGGTGGACCTGCTGGCGCGGGCCGTCGGGGTGCAGCGCGAAGGTGGTGCGCAGCACCTCGTGCCGGGCCACCAGGGCGTCCAGCGCGCGCTGGAGCAGCGGGAGGTCGAGCGGGCCGGTGACGTCGACCGTCCAGGGCGTGCAGTAGGTGACCTGCCGCGGATCGAGGCGGTCGAGGAACCAGAGGCCGCGTTGCAGCCCCGAGGCGGGCGCGGTGCGCGCCGGGTGGTCGGACGGGCTCACGGCCTCGTTCCCTTCGTGTGCGGTGCGGCCCGTCATCGGGCGGCCAGCCGTTCGGCGATGGCACTCACGGTCCTGGCCCGGAACACCAGTTGCGGGGGGACGCGGGTGCCGGTCTCCCGGGACAGCCGCATCGCGACCCGGACGGCGGCCAGCGAGTTGCCGCCGATCCGGAAGAAGTTGTCCTCCCGGCCGACCTCGGTGAGGTCGAGGACCTCGCACATGGCCTCGGCGACCAGCCGTTCGGCTTCGGTCAGCGGGTCGCGGGCGGCGGCCCGGCGCCCGGCGGGGGCGGGCAGTGCCTTCCGGTCGACCTTGCCGTTGTGGTTGAGCGGCAGGGCGTCCAGGACGTCCAGGGTGGCGGGCACCATGTGCTCGGGCAGCAGGCCGGCCAGGTGGTCGAGGAGCACCTCCGGGTCCGGTGCGTCGGCCCCGACGGTGACGTAGGCGGCCAGGCGGTGGTCGCCCGGGGCGGGTTCGTGGACGGTGACGGCGGCCTCCTGGACGGCGGGGTGCCGGGTGAGCGCGTCCTCGATCTCGCCGGGCTCGACCCGGAACCCGCGGATCTTGACCTGGTCGTCGATCCGGCCGGTGACCTCCAGCAGGCCCCCGGCGTTGACGTAGCCGAGGTCTCCGGTGCGGTAGAGGCGCTCGCCGGGGACACCGAACGGGGAGGCGACGAAGCGTTCGGCGGTGAGGCCGGGCCGACCGAGGTAGCCGTAGGCGAGACCGCCGCCGGAGGCGTACAACTCGCCGATCACGCCGGGCTCGACGGGGCGCAGCAGCTCGTCCAGGACCAGGACGCCCTTGCCGTTCAGCGCGACGCCGATCGGGACGGAGCTGCCGGTGACGTCCTCCGGGCCGACCTGGTGGCAGGTGGTCAGGCCGAGGCTCTCGACCGGGCCGTAGCCGTTGGCGACCACCAGGCCCGGGTGGTTCTCCAGGGCCTTGGCCACGTGGGTGACGGAGGCCCGCTCGCCGGCCGTGATGGCCAGTTTGAGGCCGTCGTAGGTCTCCGGGAGCTCCTCCAGCAGGAAGTTGAACAGGCTGGCGGAGAGCTGGAGTTCGGTGACGCCGTGGCGGCGGGTCAGCTCGGCGATGGTCTGCGGGTCCGGGCGCTGGCCGGGCTGCAGGACGCAGGCGCCGCCGAAGCAGAGCGCGCCGTAGAGCTCCAGCGCGAAGGCGTCCCAGGAGACCGGCGAGCACTGCAGCCAGACCTCGTCCGGGCCGAAGCGGGCGTAGTCCTGGCCGAGGTAGGTGGTGGTGAGCGCGCGGTGCGGGACGGCCGCGCCCTTGGGGCGGCCGGTGGAGCCGGAGGTGAACATCACGCAGGCGAGATCGGCGCCGTCGACCGGCAGGCCGAGGTCGTGCGCCGCGTACCGGGCCAGCTCGGCGGCCGCGGCGTCCAGGTCCACCTGGCGCCGGACGGCGAACGGCACGGTGGCGTGGCGGTGGGTGATCACCGTGGCGGCGCCGGTGTCGGCGACCGCGCCGGCCAGCCGCTCGGCCGGGAAGTCCGGGTCCAGCAGGGTGTAGGCGGCGCCGGTCTTGAGTGCGGCCAGCAGCGCGGTGACCATCTCCGGCCCGCGCTCGGCGAGTACGGCGACGGTGTCGCCGCGGCCGATGCCGAGGCCCACCAGGTGGCGGGCCAGCCGGTTCGCGGCGGCGTTCAACTCGCCGTACGGGACGGTCCGTTCACCGGAGATCAGGGCGGTGGCCTGCGGGGCCCGGGCGGCCTGCGCCTCGAACAGGGCGTGCCCCGGCACCTCCAGGGCGGCGGCCAGGGTGCCCAGCCACTGCTCGCACAGGCCGGCCATGGTGGAGGCCTCGAAGAGGTCGCTGTCGTACTCGAAGCGGCCGGTGAAGCCGGTGCCGCGGTCGTCCACCGAGACGGACAGGTCGAAGCGGGAGACGGGGTTGGAGTGCAGATCGCGGGTGACCTCGCACCCGCCGACGGTCAGCGGGCGGGTGTCCAGCGGGTGCAGCTCCAGCAGCACCTGGCACAGCGGGTTGCGGTCCTCGGGGCGTTCCTCCAGCACCGCGTTCGCGATGTCGTCGAAGGGCACCTCCTGGTGCCGGTAGCCACCGATCGACACCTCGCGCACGTGCCGGACCAGTTCGCGGAAGGAGACGCCCTCCTCGACCTTCAGGCGCAGCGGCAGCAGGTTGACGAAGTAACCGATCAGGCCGTCGAGTTCGGCCCGGCCACGGACGTTCACCGGCGAGCCGAGCACCAGGTCGCGCTGCCCGGAGCGGCGGTGCAGGGTGAGCGCCAGCCCGGCGAGCAGCACCATGAACGGGGTGGCGTCCTCGCTGCGGGCGAGCGCCCGGACGGCCCCGGCCACCGGATCCGGCATCGCGAAGCGGTGGAACGCGCCGCGGAAGGCCTGCTCCTCGGGGCGGGGGTGGTCCGGCGCCAGCGCGTCGACGTCCGGAACGTCGGCCAACTGCTCTCGCCAGTAATCGAGTTGCTGCTCGGCGGTGTCGTCCTGGTACTGCCAGGCCGCGTAGTCGCCGTACTGGACGGCGAGTTCCGGCAGCTCGGCCGGGCGCCCCTCGGCCGCCGCGGCGTACAGCTCCTGGAGCTCGGCCTCCAGCACCGGCAGCGAGCCCTCGTCCCAGACGATGTGGTGGAGGAGCAGCAGCAGCGTGGTCGCCCCGGCGGCCCGGAAGACCCGCGCCCGCACCAGCGGCCCGACCGCCAGGTCGAAGGGCTCCAGCGCGGCCTCGGCCACCAGGTCGTCCACCTGGTCGGCGGTGGTCTCGGTGAGCGTGAACGGCAGCTCCACGGCCGGGTGGACGACCTGGCGCGGACCGTCCTCGGCGAGCTCGAAGGTCGTCCGCAGGCTCTCGTGCCGCGCCACCACCCCGGCCAGCGCCTGCCGCAGCAGCTCGGGGTCGACCGGCCCGGCGAACCGGAACACCCAGGGCACCACGTAGGTCGGCGCGTCCGGGTTCCACTGGTCGAGGAACCAGAGGCCGCGCTGGAACTTGGACAGCGGGGCCTCGGCGGCGCCCGAGCGGACCAGCGCCGGGCGCTCACCGCCGGAGGCGGCGGTCACCGCGGCGGCGAACTCCGCCAGCGTCGGCGCGTCGAAGATGGTGTACGGGGACACCATGCCGAAGACGTCGAAGACCCGGCCCACCACCCGCACGGCCGTCAGCGAATCGCCGCCCAGGTGGAAGAAGTTGTCGTCCGCCCCGACTTCGGGCACCCCGAGCACGTCCGCCCAGACCGCCGCGATCAGCTGCTCGGCGGGCGTGCGCGGCGGGCGGCCGGCGGGCTGGCCCTCGGGCGCGGCCTGCGGCTCGGGCAGGGCCTGGCGGTCCACCTTTCCGCCGCCGGTCAGCGGGAAGGCGTCCAGCGCCGTGAGCGTCGCCGGGATCATGTGCTCGGGCAGCCGCTCGGCCAGCCAGTCCCGCGCCTCGGCGTACCGCGGCGCGGCACCGGTCAGGTACCCGGCCAGCCGGCCCTCGCGCGCCACCACCACGCAGCCGGTGACGCCCGGGTACCCGGCCAGCACCTGCTCGATCTCGCCCGGCTCGACCCGGAAGCCGCGGACCTTCACCTGGTGGTCGCTGCGGCCGACGAACTCCAGCGGGCCGTCCTCGGTCGTGCGGCGCACCACGTCGCCGGTGCGGTACATCCGCGCGCCGGGAGCGCCGCTCGGCGCTGCGGCGGGGTCTGCGAGCGGCTCCGCGGGCGGGGCCACGAACGGGGCCACGAACGGGGCCACGAACGGGTCCGCGACGAAGCGGTCGGCGGTCAGGCCCGGGCGGCCGAGGTAGCCGGAGGCCAGCAGCGGCCCGCCGACGTACAGTTCGCCGGCCGTGCCGGGCGGCACCGGGCGCAGCCGCTCGTCGAGCACGTAGAGCCGCCGCCCGCCGAGCGCGGTCCCGATCGGCACGCCCGCCTCGGGCTGCTCGCCCGCGAGCCGGTGGGTGGTGGCGGTGACCACCGTCTCGGTCGGTCCGTACGCGTTCAGCAGCGGCACCCCGGTCGCGGCCCACCAGGCGGCGGCGGTGGCGGGCTCCAGCTTGTCGCTGCCCGAGATCATCAGCCGAAGGGTGCGCGGCACCCTGCCGCCCAGGGCCGCCACCACGTCCTGGAAGTAGCCGGCGGCCAGGTTGGCGACGGTGACGCCCTCGGCGTCCAGCAGGTCCAGCAGTTCGGCCGGGGAGAGGAGTCGGTGCTCCGGGAGGACCAGGCAGGCCCCGGCGGACAGCGCGCCGAGGACCTGCTCCACGGCCACGTCCACCGTCGGACGGGCGAACTGCAGCACCACGTCCCGCTCGGTCAGGCCGAAGGTCCGGACGGCGGCGGCCAGGTGGCCGGTCAGCGCGGCGAGCGGGACGTGCACGCCCTTCGGACGGCCGGTGGTGCCGGAGGTGTAGATGACGTAGCCGGCACCGCCATCGCCAGCACCGGCAACGGCGCCCGCGCCGTCGCTGAGCCCGGTGAGCTCGGTGAGCTCCTCGCCGCCGAGGGCCAGGGAGGCCCCGGCGTCCTCGGTGATCCAGCGGTTGCGCTCCTCCGGGGCCTCCCGGTCCAGCGGCAGGTAGGTGGCCCCGGCCCGCAGGACCGCCAGCAGCGCGACCACGTGGTCCAGCCGGTCGCGGCCGGTGACGGCGACCGTCCCCCCGGGGGCGAGCCGGGCGGCGAGCGCGGCGGTCAGGCCGTCCAGCTCCCGGTAGCTGACGGTCCGGCCGCCGGTGCGGACGGCCGGCCGCTCCGGAAAGCGGCGGACGGCGGAGGCGAACGGCTCGAAAGCGGGCGGCTCGAAAGCGGACACCGTGATTTCAGGCGCCGTGATTTCGGGCGCAGCATTCTCAGTAGGGAAACCGCGAGAGGACATCATCCAGCCCCAGAAGTGAGATGAATCGGCGACGAGTTCGACGATAGGGGGAATTCGACGGCCCTATCGGCAGGAAATGAGGAAGGAAATCGGCAGTTTCCGGTGCCGCTTTCCGGACCTGCCGCAGGAATCGACCCGGGCAGGCCGGGGCTACCGGCCGGCGGTGGTTCCGTATTCCTCGGGGGACCAGACGTCCTCCCGGTCCAGGGCCTGCGGCGCGTACTTTCCGAGCGCACTGATCAGCAGTCGGAGTTCCAGCGCCAGACAGTCCACGAAACGGCGGAGCCCGGATTCCCGGTCCTCCGCCACGGCGAGCAGCGCCGCCCGCCCGAGGCCCACCGCGCGGGCCCCCAGGGCCAGGCTCTTGACCGCTCTGGCGCCTTCCCAGATGCGCCCGGAGACCAGCAGCGAGGGCGGCGGCGCGACCGCCAGCCGGCGCAGGCACTCCGCGAGCGGCAGTCCGACGTGTGGCAGGAACACCCCGGGCGCCCAGCCGGTTCCGCCTTCGGCGCCGTCCACCACGACGGCGTCCGCCCCGGCCTCGTGCGCCACCCGGGCGGCCTCGGCCACGTCCCGGCCGGGGTAGAGCTTCACCCAGATCCGCACCCGGGGGTAGTTGTTGCGCATCAGCCGGATCTGCTGGCGCAGGATCTCCGCGGTGAAGGTACCCGGGGTGGCGGCGCGCAGCACCCGCCCGTCGCCGAACAACGGGTCCAGCCCGAAGCGGTCGCCCAGCGCGGCGGCGGCCTCGGCCTCCAGCACGGTCATGCCGCCCAGGCCCGGTTTGGCGCCCTGGCCGACCTTCAACTCGAAGGCCAGCCGTCCGGATTCCAGCAGGGGCAGGGCGGCCGGGTCGCTGTGGACGAGGTTCCACACCTCGGCGTCGGCGTCCTCGGTGCTCTGCTGGACGGCCACGCCGCCGAGGCCGTCCGGGAGTTCCTCGGTGTAGGCGCGCAGCCGGCCGAGCAGCGTGCGGTCGGCCGCCTCGCCGAGCCTGCCGTAGCCGTTCACCGGCACCACGTTCTCGCCGATCACCATCGGGATGCCGAGCGCCCCGGCCTGCCGGCTCAGCGCCAGCCCGAGGTCACCGCCGGCGGCCCGGGTGGAGCCGGTCGCGGAGACGTACACCGGCAGCGCGGAGGCGAACCCTCCGATGGTGGTGGCCAGTTCGACGTCCCGGTAGTCGGGCTCGCGGCCGAGGTCGATCAGCTTGGCCAGCCGCTGCGGCAGGAACAGCGGCGGGACGATCCGCAGCGCGTCCAGGGCGTCCGGCGGCGCCGCCCGGTCCGCCGCGCCCGGCCGGCCGGCGCCGAACAGCACGTGTCCGTACTCCTCGGCGGGCGGGAAGGCGGCGGCGGCCCCGGCGCGGGCCCGATGCCGGACCTCCTCCTCCGGGAATCCCGGCGCGCTGAGGTCGCTCACGGGGACACCACTCCGGCGATCTTCGGGAAGGCGCTGGCCTGCCAGACGGCGTCCAGCCCGGCGACGTACCGGGTGAGCCTCTCGACCCCGATGCCGAAGCCCGCGCTGGCCGGCACCCCCTCGCGCACCAGGTCCAGGTACCAGCGGTACTTCTGCGGGTTCTCGCCGGTCTCCCGCATCCGGGTGACGATCTCCGCGTAGTCGTTGGTGCGCTGGCTGCCGCTGCACAGTTCACCGTAGCCCTCGGGCGCCAGCAGGTCGAAGTTGCGCAGCAGGCCCGGGTCGTCGGGGTGCTCGCGGTCGTAGAAGCCGCGCGAGCCCTTCGGGTAGTCGGTGACGAAGAACGGCCGGTCCCGGCGGGCCGACAGCAACGCCTCGCCCTCCCAGTCGAGTTCGGCCTCGGGGCTCTGCGGGTGCCCGATGCCCTGGAGTTCGGCGACCGCCTCGGCGTGCCGGATGCGGCCGAAGGAGCCCTGCAGCAGTTCGGCGAAGGCCTGCGGGTCCCGGCCGAGTTCGGCGAACTCCTTGGGCAGCGCGCGGACGGTGCTGTCGACCATGTGCACCACCAGGTCCTCGGCCAGCTGGACGACGTCGTCCCGGCTCGCGCCGGCGACCTCCACGTCCAGCTGGTGGAACTCGGCGAGGTGGCGGCTCGTCCCGGCGGTCTCCAGCGGTTCCAGGCGGACGTTCGGGGCGATGCAGAAGATCTTGTCGAAGGCGAGCAGCGAGGCCTGCTTGTACAGGATCGCGCTGGTCATCAGCTTGTAGCGGTGGCCGTAGAAGTCGATGTCCACCTGCTTGGAGCCGCGCGCACCGGGATCGGTGACCGGGCCGATGATCGGCGGCAGCAGTTCGGTGAAGCCCCGGCCGCGCAGGAACTCGCGGGCCGCGGTGAGCAGGTGCTGCTGGATCCGGAGCGCGCTGCGGGTGGCCGGCGCGGTCAGGTGCCGGCCCGGGTCGGTCGGCGGCAGGAGCGTGGGGTCGGGCATGGTCGGGTCCTCTTCTCTCGTTCTCTCGTGGAGCGTGGAGCGTGGAGCGTGGCTTTTCACCCGGCGTCTCACCCGGCGTCTCACCGTGCGGCGGGCAGGCCCCGGAGTGCGGGTGCGGGCGAGCGTTCGGCCCGCTCGTCGTAGCGCTGCTGGACCTGGGAGAGCGCGGCCAGCAGCCCGGCCGAGCCGAGGATCGGCGCGCGGCCGCCCTCGGCGAGCCCGGCGATCGGCATCGAGCCGACGGCGGACCACAGCAGCCGTCCATCCGGGCCGAGCGAGCTGCGCGTCCGCCCGGCGTTGTCGGGGTGCAGGCAGTACGGCACGTCCAGGTAGCCGGCCGCGAACGCCCGCACCAGGGCCCGCCCGACGTCGGCGTCCAGGTCGAGCACCGCGCCGATCAGCACCCTGGCCTCGGCCTCGATCCCGGTGTCCGGCGGGGCGGCGGGCCGGGGGCGGGCGCGTTCCGCCGTGGCGGCTGCGGCGGCGGTCTCCAGCGCCCGGACGTTCTCGGCGACGGTCGGGATGCGGTGCGCCTCGGCCGTGGTCTTGACGATCAGCCGGGCGGCGCCGCCGCGCACCGCGAGCCGCGCGGCGTCCTCCAGCAGCAGCCGGGCGCCGCCGGGCGAGCGCGGGTACACGCCCATGTACGCGTACACCACGAGGTGCCGGTCGACGTCCGCGAGCAGTTCGCCCGCGATCCGGCCGAGCGCGGCCAGCGCCTCCTCGTCCTGGCCGGCGTTGGCCTGCTGGGCGTAGCTGAGCGAGATGCTGCGCAGCCCGTGCTGGCGGAAGAACAACGCCTCCAGGACGCTGATGGCGATCAGCAGCGAGGGCGGGCAGAGCTGGCCCATCATGCAGCCACCGAACGTCTCCAGGTGCGGATCCGCACCGAACTCCCGCATGGACGACAGCAGTTCGCAGCTACGCTGCCAGCGGGCCACCGCCTCGTGCAGCGGGGTGCGGCCGTACGGCAGGCAGTAGGAGACCGGTCCGCCCTCGGTGGCGTCCAGGCCGGCCGCCAGCAGCGCCCCGATGATGTGCTCCGGCGCGGCCGAGCCGTGCCGGACCTGCACCGGGAAGCCCGCGTCCGCCACGCCGGCCAGGACCGCCCGGGTGACCTCGACCGGGTGGGTGGCGATCGGGTAGCCGTTGAGGCCGGCCCCGGCGGCCAGTGCCCGCCGCGCGGCGTCGAGGTCGCCGGTGCGGGTGTAGCTGTCCAGGGTGATGGTGCCGACGGTGACGGCGGCCGCCGCCCGGGTGGCGAGCAGGCCCTCCCGCATCCGGGCCGCCTGCGCCATCCCCATCCGGGGCTGGACCACCAGTGCGCCGGCCTCCGCGGCCTGCGCCACGAACGCGCCGAAGCTCGTCACAGCAGGACCCGGGAGCGCAGCCCGTCGACGAACTCGCGGAACCCGGCCACCGCGGAGCCCTCCTCGAAGACCCGGTCGAAACCGGCCGCGAGCAGTACGCGCTCGCGGTCGGGGTCGTCGGTTCCGGCGATGCCGAGCTTGCCGCCGATGACCGTCGGGGTGCGCCGCAGTTCCGGGCAGGCGCGCAGGGCCGGGATCACCCGCAGCCCTTCCTGGTAACCGTGCCCGTTGACGCTGCTGACCACGATCAGGTCCGGTTCGATCCGGCGGCATTCGGCGAGCAGCAAGGCGTCGGGGACGCACGCGCCCAGGTTCGTCACCCGGTGGCCCATTTCCTCCAGCAGCAGTTGCAGGAACACCAGGTTCCAGGTGTGCGAATCCGAGGCCGTCGTCGTCACGACGACGTCCAGTCTTCTCTCTCCGTCATTTCCGTGCTCCACAGCCCAGCCCTCGTCGGTAGCGATCGTCGATGGAATTCCGCCGACGCCCCAGCCGGCGGCCCGGGAATTCCGGCGCGTATTCCGCGGCGGTCCAGCCCCACGGAGAACGCTAGGAACGATCGGGCCCGGCGACCGGCAGCTCGTGCGGCAAGATGCGGGCAAGAAGCGGCAGTATCGACACCCGGCCGGCCTGCCGCCGCGCGGTCAGCCCGCGACGGCGAGCAGTTGGACGTCCGCGGCCGGCGCGAACCGGTGCCCGGGCTCCTCCCGGAGGAGGCGGCGGCACACGTTGAGCACCGTGAAGCGCACCCCGTCGCGGGCGGGCACGCTGCGGATCAGTCCGCGCGACAGCAGTTCGTGCACCGTCGCCAGGCAGGTCTGCGGCGCCCAGCCGCTGCGGACCACCGCGTCCTCCCCCGACCAGTCGCCGGGCTCGTCCACGAGCACGTCCAGCAGGGCCCGCTGGCGTTCCGTCAACCGCTGGATCGCCGGCTCCACCTCGTCCCGGACGTCACCGCGCGTGCCGTACACCACCGGCGGCGCGGCCAGCGTGAACGGGCCGGCCGACAGCCGGGCCAGCAGCTGGGCGGTGGACTGCACCAGCGTCCACCCCGCCGCGCGCTCCAACGCTCCCGGCAGGCCGTCCAGGTGGCGGCAGAGCGCGGCCACGGCGGGGGCCTCGGAGCGCTCCAGGGTGTAGCCGGGGCGCAGCCGGCGCAGGTGCGAGAGCAGCAGCCGGACGGCGCCGATCTGCGCCAACGCCTCGGGTTCGGCGTCGAGTTCGGGGGCCGGTACGGGCAGCGGGGCGAGCGGGACGACCTGCCCGCCGGGCAGCGGCCAGGCCTCCCGGGCGGTGATCAGCACCCGCAGCCCGGGGCAGTGGTGGAACAGCCCGTCCAGCCGGTCGGCGTCCACCCCGCCGTCGGCGCCGTCCAGCACCAGCAGGGCGGGCCGGTCGCCGATGTCCCGGACGATGTCGTCCATCCGGCCGTGCCAGGGAGCCGAGTCGCCGGCGCAGTCCACCCAGCGCACCGACCAGCAGGCGGCCAGGTGCAGGCGGCGGGCCACCTCCAGGGCGAGCCGGGTCTTGCCGACCCCGCCGAGCCCCACCAGCGAGACCAGCCGGTCCCCGTGCACGGCGAAGGCGTCGGACAGCACCTCGGCCTCCATCTCCCGCCCGACGATGGCCCCGCGCGCCACCGGCGGGGCGACCGGCGCCACGGCCGTCGGCTCATCGGCGAGCGGGTGCCGACGGGCGGCCTCCTCGAAGTCCGCCCGGCTGCGGCCCTCCAGCCGCAGCGCGTCCGCCAGCAGCCGGACGGTCTCGTTCCGTGGCCGTCTCACTCGGCCGCTCTCCATGTCCCGGATGGCCCGCACGCTCAGGGTGGCGTGATCGGCCAGGCACTGCTGGGTCAGGCCGATCCGCTCGCGCCGCACCCTCAACTGCTCTCCGAAGCCCGCCGCCGTCCTCACCGCTTGCACCCACTGCCCGCCGTCCATGCCTCGTCTGCCCTTCGTGGTCCGGACTCCTGATGGGGGTCGGGACCAGTGGCGGCATCAGCGCTGGGTACCCGCGCGGTCCGTGGTCCGACCGCGTGGGACCCGGTGGTCAGGCTGTGGCCTCCGAACCGGTCCCCTCCGGTTCCAGATGCTCCAGGCTCGCCGTCTACGCCCGATCAACGGCCGATCACCGGCCCCACCCACGACCTTCACGCGGGCCTCACAGCCCGTCGGCGGACTGCTCCTCGAGTGCGGCGCGGGCTGTGTCCATCAGTTCGTCGAGCGCGTCACGGGTCCTGGCCATGTCCGCGATGTGCGCGTCGAGCTTCGCCCGCTCCTGCCCCATCCGCTCCAGCGCGGCCACCGAGCGCTCCTCGCTGGGCGCGTCCACGCACGGCAGCAGTTCGGCGATGGCGCGGCTGGACAGCCCCGCCGCGTAGAGGCGCTGGATGAACAGCACCCGCGCCACCGCGCCGTCGGTGTAGTGGCGCTGCCCGCTGGCGCTGCGGGTGCTGGCCAGCAGGCCCTGCCCCTCGTAGTAGCGCAGGGATCTGACGCTCACTCCGGCGCGTTCGGCGAGCTCTCCGATCCGCACGGGCACCTCCGGGTCGTGATCCCCGTCACAGGGCTTGCCTCTGACATCGATGTCAGGTTTTAGCGTAACGGAGGACGGGCCCGGGCACCGGGTCCGTGACTTCGAACGAAGGACTTCCGCATGACGACGTCCGCCACGTCCGCCACGTCGAGCGCCCTGCTCACCGGCTACCGGCTCGGCGAACTCACGCTGCCCAACCGGGTGGTGATGGCACCGATGACCCGGGGGCGCGCCACCGCCGACGGTCTGGCCACCGCCTCGATGGCCACCTACTACGCCCAGCGGGCCACCGCCGGGCTGATCGTGACCGGGGGCGTCCAGCCGAGCCTGATCGGCCAGTCGAACCCGGGCACACCCGGCCTGTACACCGACGAGCAGACGGCCTCGTGGCGCCAGGTGACCGCTGCCGTGCACGCCAACGGCGGCCGGATCTTCGCCCAACTGATGCACGGCGGCCGGGTCTCGCACCCGGACACCACGGGGCTGCGACCGGTCGGCCCCTCGGCCGTCCCCGCCACCGGCGACGTGTTCACCCCGACCGGTCCGCAGCCCGCTCCGGTCCCCCGGGCCCTGGAGACCGACGAGGTCCCCGAACACGCCCGCTCCTACGCCGAGGCCGCCCGCCGCGCCGTCGACGCGGGCTTCGACGGG
Organism: Kitasatospora sp. NPDC043950; assembly: GCF_056435345.1. NCBI lineage: Bacteria > Bacillati > Actinomycetota > Actinomycetes > Kitasatosporales > Streptomycetaceae > Kitasatospora > Kitasatospora sp. NPDC043950. The sequence goes on along the minus strand of NZ_JBWKER010000017.1, from coordinate 57,948 downwards.
GTGGAACTGCACGGCGCGAACGGCTACCTGATCTCGCAGTTCCTCTCCTCCAACGCCAACCGGCGCACCGACCGCTACGGCGGCCCGGTGCGCAACCGGATCCGCTTCGCCGTCGAAGCCGCCACCGCCACCGTCGAGGCCGTCGGCGCCGCCAGGACCGGGATCCGCCTCTCCCCCGGCGGCACCTTCTGGGGCGTGGCGGAGGAGGACGTCCTGGAGCTCTACACCGCCCTGCTCGGCGAACTCGCCGGCCTCGGACTCGCCTACGTCCACCTGGAGGCGACGACGGACGAGCCGTCCCTGCTCGCCCTGCGCCGCGCCTGGCCGGGCACGCTCATCATGAATCCGGTGCTTCCGCTGGGCCCGAAGCAGGTCGACCGCGAGGCGGCGGACCACTGGCTCGGCATCGGCGCCGAGCTGATCAGCTTCGGCCGCGCCTACCTCGCCAATCCCGACCTCGTCGAACGGCTGCGCACCGGCGCCCCGATCGCCCCGGCCGACGAAGCCACCTACTACCAGGGCGGGGACCGGGGCTACCTGACCTACTCCGCCTACCAGCACACGGTCGACCAGCGGCCGTAGCCGCCACCCGCCCGAGGCCGCCGCGGCGGCGCCCCGCCCCGGGAGGTTCAGTCCAGGAGCTTCGCCAGGACGCGGTCGAGCGCCTGGATGTCCTCCGGGGGCAGGGCTAGCAGGTCGTCGGGCGGGGTGGTGAGGATCCTGACGGCGAGGGCGGCCTTCGCCTGGCCCTCCTCGGTCAGATGGACCAGCTTGGACCGGCGATCGGCGGGATTGGTGACGCGTTCGGCGAGGCCGCGCCGCACCAGGTCGTCGACGATGACGGTGGTGTAGGGCGGGTCGCTGCCCAGCCGCTCGGCCAGGTCCCGCAGGGTGATCGGGTCGGCGCCGAGGCGGCGCAGCGCCCTGACCCGGCTGAAGCTCATGCCGAGGGCTTCGGCGACGGTCTTGCGGCGGTCGTAGCGCTCCAGGACGAGCGCGTTCAGTCCCTGCCAGACCCTGGTCGCCGTCCTGGTGGCGGCCTCGTCCCCCTCGTGCTGCTCACCGGTGTGCGGGCGGTCCATCAGGTGTTCACCGTCTCCTTCGTCTCCCTCGTCCCCGGCGCCTCCTCGGCGGCGAGCCGCTCCGCCGTGCGCAGGGCCGTCTCCCGGGCCCAGCGGCCGGAAGTGAGCGTACCCGTGACCAGCACGGCGGCGCCGCAGCCGGCGATGATCCACCACGCCGTCCGCCCGGCGTCGGTGAAGGCCGCCGTGTGCGCGTACGCGCCGCCCGCCATCAGGGCGCCGACGACGGCCACGCCGAGGGACTGGCCGATCTGCCGGCTGGTGGAGGCCACCGCGGCCGCGACGCCGGCCTGCGAACGGGGCATGCCCGAAACGGCGGTGTTGGTGATGGGCGCGTTGACCAGACCGAAGCCGGTGCCGAAGAGCAGGTACGCGACGACCAGCACGGCCGTCGGAAGGTGGTCGGAGTAGGTGAGCGCCTGGAGCACGGCGCTCGCGCACAGGGCCGCCCCGGCGAGGAGCAGGGGGACGCGCGGCCCCCGGGAGGCGACCATGCGGCCGGACACCGGTGCGGTCAGCAGCGCCATCACCGCCATCGGCAGCATGAACAGTCCGGCGTGCAACGGGGTGAGCCCGCGCACGTTCTGCAGGTACAGGGAGCTGACGAACAGGAACCCGCCCAGGGAGGCGAAGGCGGCGACCGCGATCACGGTGGCGCCCGCGAACGGCGCGGAGCGGAAGAAGCGCAGCTCGATGAGCGGGTCGGTGCGCCTGGGCTCGTACCACAGCAGGCCCAGCAGCGCGCCCAGCGCCGCCGCCGCGCAGCCGACGACGAGCGGCGACGTCCAGCCGCGCTCCGGCGACTCGATGATCGCGTACGTGAGCGTGGTGAGCAGGACGATGACGAGCACCTGGCCGACCGGGTCCACCCGGCGGGGCCGCGGCGCCCGCGATTCCGGCACGTACCTGCGGGTCAGGAACAGCGCGGCCAGGCCGATCGGCACGTTGATCCAGAAGACGGCCCGCCAGCCGGCCGACTCGACCAGGGCGCCGCCGACGATCGGCCCGGCGGCCATGCTGATGCCCACGACGCCGCTCCACACGCCGATGGCGCGGGCGCGCTGCCGGGAGTCGGTGAAGGTGTTGCTGATGATCGACATGGCGACGGGGTTCAGCATCGATCCGCCGACCGCCTGGAGCATCCGTGCGACGACGAGCCAGCCGAGCCCGGGGGCCAGGCTGCACAGCAGCGAGGCCCCGGTGAAGACCACCAGCCCGATCTGGAAGACCCGGCGGCGGCCCACCCGGTCGGCGGTGGAGCCGGAGAGCATCAACAGGCTGGCCAGCACCAGCGTGTAGGCATCGACCGTCCATTGCAGCCCGGACACCGAGGTGTGCAGGTCGCGCTGGATGGCGGGCAGGGCGACGTTCAGGATCGTGTTGTCGAGGCTGACGATCAGCAGGCTCATGCAGCAGACGGCGAGCACGAGCCAGGGCCGTCGTTGGGCGGCGTCCGGCATGGTGGGGGCTCCACAAGTATTTGTATTGTTGAAATCATTGTGAGCATATAACTAAATCGCCGAACAGCCCAGCCCCGAACAGCCCCGGCCCGCGCAGCCCGGCCCCGCACAGCCCGGCCCAGCCCGCGAGCCGCCCCCACCCGCCCCGTCACGGGCGGGGGGCCGGCTCCGGCGGCCAGGCGCCGGCGGCCAGGACGCCGGTGGCGTAGGCGCGGGCGACCAGCGCGGTGCGGTTGGGCAGCTGCCAGCGGCGGGTGAGCCGGGCGAGGTGGTAGTTGACGCCGTCCGGGGTGAGGCCGATCTCCCGGCCGATCTGGGCGGTGGTGGCGCCGCGGGCGGCGGCGGCGAGGATCCGGGCCTCGATCGGGCTCACCTCGGGGCGGGGGGCGGCCGGCGGGGCGGCCGGCCCGGTACGGACGGGCAGCGAGAGCAGCAGGTTCGGGGTCTCCTCCGGGGTGTCGCCGACCAGGGCGACGGTCATCTCGCCGCTCCGCTCGGTGCCGTCGGCGGCCGACCAGGAGACCGGCGCCGGGTACTGCGAGCGCCGGTGCAGGCGGACGGCCTCGGCGAGCGCCGGGATGGTGGCACTGTCCCGGAGGGTGAAGAACTCCAGGATCTTCCGGTTGCGCAACTGCCCGGGCAGCAGGCCGAATTCGGCGGCCATCGCCCGGTTGACGATCATGATCCGGCCGCTGAACTCGCACACCGCCAGCGCCACCGGCACGTGGTCGAGCAAGCGCAGCGTCCGGTTGCGCCAGATGACGGCGAGGTCCTGCCAGCTCTCCGCGGTCGACTCGCAGTCGGTCAGTCTCATGCCCGGCCCCTCCCGTGTACGGCTCCCGCGTGCTGCAGACCTGACGGCCCGTTGACAAGTCTTCCGCGACCGCCGCTACTGCACAAACATGTAGTCCTCGGGCCCGGGTTCCCGCCCCGCTCGGGCGAGAGTGGAGGACGACGAGGTTTCTCCTGCCACGGAAGGCGACAACCCATGACCGAGACGATGACCCCGGCGGCAGCCGAGGCTGCGAATCCGGCCGGGGCCGGGCTCCCGCCCGAGACCCTGGTGCCCCGGCAGAGCGCCGCCGGGGTACCGCTGGTCGACATCTCGTCGGCGCCGCCGATCGCCGCCCCCGTGCTGCGCACCATGGAGCTGGCCCGGCGGCACGCCCCGGCCTTCGTCCAGCGCCTGCACGGGCGGGACACCCTGATCGTCACCGGCCTGGACCTGGTCGAGGAACTGGCCGACGAGGAGCGGTTCACCAAGTCGATCGGACCGGCCCTGGAGAACGTCCGCGCGTTCACCGGGGACGGCCTGTTCACGGCGTACAACGCGGAGCCGAACTGGGCCAGGGCGCACGACATCCTGATGCCCGCCTTCGCGCTCGGCTCGATGCGCACCTACCACCCGGTGATGCTGCGGGTGGCCCGCCGCCTGATCGAGTCCTGGGACGGCCGGTCGGCCGCCGGACTGGTCGTGGACGTGCCCGGCGACATGACCCGGATGACCCTGGACACCATCGGGCTGGCCGGTTTCGGCTTCGACTTCGGCTCCTTCGACCGGGAGGAGCCGCACCCCTTCGTCGAGGCGATGGTCCGCTCCCTGGACTGGGCGATGAACAAGCTCCTGCGCGACCCGGAACTCGACCACAGCGAGCGCGACGAGGCCGCCCAGGGCGACGCCCGGTACCTGGCCTCGGTGGTGGACGAGGTGATCGCCGCCCGCGCCGGCAGCCCCGAGCAGGGCCCGGCCGAGGACCTGCTGGGCCTGATGCTCGACGCCGTGCACCCCGCCGACGGCGGCAGACTGGACGCCGAGAACATCCGCAACCAGGTGATCACCTTCCTGATCGCCGGCCACGAGACCACCTCGGGCGCGCTCTCCTTCGCCCTGTACTACCTCGTCAAGCACCCCGGCGTGCTCCGCGAGGTCCAGCGCGAGGTGGACGCGCTCTGGGGCGACCAGGCCGACCCGGAGCCCTCGTACGAGGACATCGGCCGGCTCCGGTACACCCGGCAGGTGCTCAACGAGGCGCTACGGCTGTGGCCGACGGCCCCCGCGTTCAGCCGGGAGCCCCGCGCGGACACCCTGCTCGGCGGCCGGATCCCGGTCCGCGCCGGGGAGCCGGTCCTGGTGGCCACGATGATGCTGCACCGCGACCCCGTCTGGGGCGACAACCCCGAGCTGTTCGACCCCTCCCGCTTCGACCCCGAGCCGGAGGCGGCCCGCTCACCGCACGCCTTCAAGCCCTTCGGCACCGGCGAACGCGCCTGCATCGGACGGCAGTTCGCGCTGCACGAGGCGACCATGCTGCTCGGCATGCTGGTCCACCGCTACCGGCTGATCGACCACGCCGACTACCGGCTGACCATCAAGCAGACGCTCACCATCAAGCCCGACGACTTCACCCTCGCCCTCGCCCCGCGCACGCCCACGCCCCCGGCGGTGGTCGACGCGCCGGTCCGCGTCGCCGACCTGCCCGGGCGGGTCCGCCAGGGCACCGGCCTGCTGCTCCTGCACGGCTCCAACTACGGCGCCTGCCGCGAGTTCACCCGGCAGCTGGCCGACGTGGCGGCCGCACTCGGCTGCGACACCGCCGTCGCCCCGCTGGACGCCTACGCGGACGGGCTGCCCACCGACCGACCGGTGGTGATCACCGCCGCCTCGTACAACGGCCAGCCGACGGACGACGCGGCGGAGTTCGTCCGCCGGCTCCGGGCGGCGACCGAACAGGCCGAGGGCACCGCCGGGTTCGCGAAGGACGTCCGGTACGCGGTGCTCGGCATCGGCGACCGGACGTACGCCGCCACGTACCAGCGCGTGCCGACGCTGATCGACGAGGGCCTCGCCGCCCTGGGCGGCACCCGGCTGCTCGCCCGGGGCGCGGCCGACGCCTCCGGCGATCTGGCCGGGAAGGTGGCGGAGTTCACCACGGCGCTGAGCCGGGCCCTGCTGGAACGGTACGGCGACGCCGCTGCACCCGTCGTCGCCCCCGGCTCCGGCACCGCTCCCGCTCCCGCTCCCGCCGAGGCCGCCCCCCTGGAGACGTACACCGTGACGGAGCTGGCCGGCGGTCCGCTGGACGCCCTGGCCGCGAAGCGCCGCGTGATCGGGCTGACCGTCACGGCGGTCGGCAGCCTCACCGACCCCGCCTACCCCCGGGTCAAGCGCCTGGTCCGGCTGGCCCTGCCGGAGGGCGTCGACTACCGCACCGCGGACCACGTCTCGGTGCTGCCGGCCAACGACCCGGCCCTGGTCGAGCGCGCCGCCAAGGTGTTCGGCACCGACCCGGACACCCTGCTCGCCATCGTGGCGAACCGGCGCACCATCCTGGCCGTGGACCGGCCGCTGACGGTTCGCGAACTGCTCACCCACCACGTCGAGTTGCAGGACCGACCGAACGCCGCCCAGCGTGCGACGCTGGCCGACCTCAACCCCTGCCCGCCCGAGCGGGCCGCGCTGCGGGCGCTGCCCGAGGACGACCCCCGGACGCTGCTGGACCTGGTCGAGGACCACCCGGCCCTGCGGGAGGTCCTGACCTGGCCGGTGCTGCTGGAACTGCTGCCGCCGATCCGGCCCCGGATGTACTCCATCTCCACGTCGCCGACCAGCGCCCCGCGCCACGTGGACCTGATGGTCTCCGTGCTCGACGCCCCGGCCCGCTCCGGCCGGGGCTCCTTCCGGGGCGTCGGCTCCGGCTACCTCGACCGGGTGGCCGTCGGGGACACCGTACTGGCGCGCCTCCAGCCGTGCCGCGAGACGTTCCGGATCGGCCACCGCGCCCCGGTGATCATGATCGCGGCCGGCACCGGCCTGGCGCCGTTCCGCGGCGCGGTCGCCGACCGCCGCGCCCTGCTCGCCTCCGCCACCGGCGAGGCCACCGCCACTGACGAGGCCACCGCCGCCGAGGCCACCGACAGGGGCACCGAACTCGCCCCGGCCCTGCTCTACTTCGGCTGCGACGCGCCCGACGCCGACTACCTGCACCGCGACGAACTGCTCGCCGCCGAGCAGGCCGGCGCCGTCTCGATGCGCCCGGTCTTCAGCGAACAGCCCGTCGACGGCCGGCGCTTCGTCCAGGACCGCATCGCCGCCGAGGGCGCGGAGGTCTGGAACCTGCTCGCCGCCGGCGCCGAGGTCTACGTGTGCGGCGACGGCGCCCGGATGGCCCCGGGCGTCCGCGCCGCCTTCCGCGAGCTCTACCTGAGCCGGACCCCCGGCGCCGACGAGGGCCAGGCCCAGGCCTGGCTCCAGGGCCTGATCGACGAGCGCCGCTACGTCGAGGACGTCTACGCGGGCCGCTGAGCCCGCCCGACCGGGAGGCCGGCCGCACCCACCCGGGGCGCGGCCGGCCTCCCGTCGCACACATATCTCCCAACTCCCCTTCCATGCAAGCCTCGACACATTGTCGATCAAGGTGTTCTGATGTTCGCACCATACGTATGACTATCCGACCAACACCTGACGGTGGGTCGGAGAAGCGGAGGAACGGTGCGGCCTGCTCGTGGCGTGGCTGTCCTGCTGGCAACGGGGGTCGTCGTGGCCCTCGGCCTGGGCACGGGAGGCCCCGACTCGAAGGGCAGACCGGCCGCCGCCGACGCCGCTCCGGAGAGCACACCCGACCCGAGCGGCACACCCTCCGACAGCCCCAGCAGCCCCGGTGCCACCCCGACCCCCAGCGCCACGCCGACCTGGGACGGCCAGGTCAAGGTGCTCGGCGACGGCTCCACCTCCGACACCGGCCCGCAGCCCAAACAACCGCGGCCCGAGAAGCTGAAGCCCGGCGAGAAGCCGCCGCAGTTCGTGGTGTTCTCCTGGGACGGGGCACTGGAGGGCGACGACGAACAGTTCTCGCGCTTCCGCAAGCTGGGTACGGAGAACAACGCCCAGATGACGTTCTTCCTGAGCGGCATCTACACCCTGCCCAAGTCCAAACGCACGCTCTACCACCCGCCGCAGCACGACGCCGGCGCCGCCGCCATCGACTTCGCCACCGACGCCCACATCAAGGACACCCTGGAACAACTGCGCCTGGCCTGGCAGGACGGGAACGAGATCGGCACCCACTTCAACGGGCACTTCTGCGGCTCCAAGGGCGGCGGCGACTGGAGCACCGAGGAGTGGAAGAGCGAGCTCGACCAGGCGCTCTCCTTCGTCACCAACTGGAAGACCAACACCGGCTTCAAGAACCTCCCGCCGCTGCCCTTCGACTACACCAAGGAGGCGGTCGGCGGCCGCGCCCCCTGCCTGGAGGGCCAGAAGAACCTGCTCGCGGCCGAGAAGGCGGCCGGCTTCCGGTACGACGCCAGTTCACCGGGCGAGTTCCAGGTCTGGCCCGGCAAGAAGGACGGCATCTGGAACTTCCCGCTCCAACTGCTGCCCTACCCGGGCAAATCGACCCAGGTCCTCTCGATGGACTTCAACTTCCTCGCCAACCAGTCCGGGGACACCACCAAGGGTGATCCGAAGAAGTACGACGCGTGGGAGAAGGAGACCCGGAACGGCTACCTCAACGGCTTCGAACGGGTCTACAACGGCAGCCGGGCGCCGCTCTTCATCGGGAACCACTTCGAGAGCTGGAACGGCGGCATCTACATGCAGGCCATCGAGGACGTGATGAAGAGCGTCTGCACCCGGGAGGGCGTCCGCTGCGTGTCCTTCCGCCAGGTCGCCGACTGGCTGGACGCCCAGGACCCCAAGGTCCTCGACCAGTTGCGCGCGCTGGACCCCGGGCAGCCGGCCGACTGGTCCCGTCTGGTCAAGTGACCCGGCCCGGGGGGGGGGGGGGGGGGGGGGGGGAAGCCCCCCCCCCCCCCCCCCCCCCCCCCCCCCCCCCGGCCCTACCGGCCTCCCGGACCACCGGCCGCCTTCATGTACGAGGTCCAGATCTGGGTGGGCAGCGCGGAGTCCGGGGTGTCCGGGGCGGCGCCGCCCAGCCCCTCCAGCGAGAGCAGCTTCATGTCCTTCAGGTCCGCCCGGAAGACCGTGACGGCCGTGGACATCCGCGCGTCGTAGCCGACGAACCACCCCGCCGTACGGTCCGGGGTCGTCCCCGGCTTCCCCGCCAGGTCCGGCCCGGCCTCCGCCGCCGCCTTGGCGCTCCCGGTGCGGACCGCGCTCTTCAGTGCCGCGTCCACCTCCCCCGCGACCTGCGGGGTCAGCGCCTGTACGGCGGTCGGCAGGCGCAGCGCGAGCGGCTCGCCGTTCCGGGTGATCCTCAGGACGGAGTACGGGTCCGTGTGGCTGCCTCCCGCGGCGAAGGCGGCGTAGGCGTCGGCGGTCCTGATCGCGCTCGGCGTGGAGTTCCCGACACCGAAGGCCGGCACCAACTCCCCCATGCTGCCCGGGAGCAGGCCCAGGTCGGCGGCGGTCTTCTGCACCCGGTCCAGGCCGACGTCCATGGCGAGCTGCATCATCGGCCCGTTGACGGACTGCTCCACCGCGCTCCTCAGGGTGACCGTCCCCCAGCTCCGCTTGCCGTCGTTGGCGGTCTTCGCTATCCGCCCGTTGCGCCCCCAGTACGGCCCCTCCGGGGTCATCACGTTCACGCCGTCGTCGCCGTCGTAGGTGGTGGTGGGCGTCACCGGGGTGCGGCTACCGCCCCGCTGGCGCTGGACGCCCTCGCTCAGGCCCGAGGCGTAGACCAGCGGGGTGAAGGCCGAACCGACCGGCACCGTGGAGGTGTTGGCGTTGTCGAAGCCCTGTTTCAGGTAGTCGGTTCCGCCGTAGAGCGCGACGATCCTCCCGTCCGGGGCCACCGAGGCGGCGCCGACCTTCAGTAACCGGTCGGCCTCGCGGCTGTCGGGGTCGATCCCCTTGGTGGCGTCCCGCACCGCGGCGGCCAGCGCGGTGACCTTCGGCTTCTCGAAGGTGGTGAAGATCTGGTGGCCGCCGAGGTCGAACTGGGCCTGCGTGATGTCGCTGTGGCCCTCCACGTAGGTCCTGGCCATGTCCACCAGGTACCCGACCTGGCCGCTCAGCCCCGCCGCCTTCGGCTGGGTCCTGGGCTCGGGGAACACCGTGTACCTGGCGCGCTCGGCGGCGGAGAGCTTGCCGACCTTCACCATCCGGTCCAGGATCCAGGACCACCGGTCCTCGGCCCGCCGGTGGTTGTTCGCACTGATCCCCGGATCGAACTGCCCGGCCCCCTTCAACAGGGCGGCGAGGAAGGCCCCTTCGCTCGGGTTGAGCTGCGAGACGTCCTTGCCGTAGTACGCCGCCGCGGCCCGTTCGATGCCGTAGCTGCCGCGCCCGAACCAACTGGTGTTCAGATAGCCGGCCAGGATGTCCGGTTTGCTCATCCGCCGGTCCAGTTTGATCGCGATGACGATCTCACTGAGCTTGCGCGAGACGTCCTGACGCTGGTTCAGGTAGCTGTTCTTGACGTACTGCTGGGTGATGGTCGAGCCGCCCTGGGTCTCACCGCCCGTGGCCATCTGGTAGACCGCGCGGCCGATGCCCGTGAAGGAGATCCCCGGGTCCGAGTAGAAGGTCTCGTTCTCGGCGGCCAGGACGGCCCACTGCACCGACTCCGGCACCCGGTCGAGCGGCACCTCCTGCCGGTTGGTCTCACCGATCCGCGCCATCTCGGTGCCGTCCGCCCAGAAGTACACGTTGTTCTGCTGGGTGGCGAAGGCGTTCAGGTCCTCCGGGACCTGGGTGGTGACGTAGAACCAGGTCAGCCACCCCGTCAGCACCGCCGCCCCGGCCCCCGCCACCAGGAGCAGCTGCCGCCAGGACGGGAGCCAGCGGCGGACTCCGCGCCGCCCTCTGCGCGGGTAGTCGATCCACCGCCGCCCTTCGGGCTCCTCCCCTCCGGGCTTCTCCTTCTCGGCCCCGCCACCTTGGTGAGCACGCACAGTCCGGTCTCCGATTCGCTCGTGGGCACAGACCCCCGAACTCAGACGCGATGAGGGTCGGACCACGGCACAACGGAATTGATGTGATCACGGTCATACCGCGCGGACCGGCGGGGCGGCGCAGACCCGCCCGGCCTGGGGTTTCACAGCGCCGGCCGAGGAGGTGGACCACGGGAAACGACGACGCCGGGGTGCCTTGTGGCACCCCGGCGGGTGGTCGAGGGCGAGGAAAGCGAACGGGCTATGTCAGGTGGAGTGAGAAGGAAGCCCGTTCATGGCCTCGCCGGGGCCAACGGTAGCAGTCAGGCGGGGATCAGGTCGCGCAGGTTTTCCGGGGTGATGACGACGGAGTCCGGGTGCAGGCCGTCCAGGCGCTCCAGGCCGATGTACGTGACCGGGCCGGCCGGGAGCGCCGCGCCGTCCCACAGCGTGGTGGCGGTGGCGCGCTCGTCCATCAGCCCGGTCAGGTGGCGGACCGTCAGGTGGTCGCGCTCGACGATGCCGCGCAGCAGCGTGGCGACCGACACCCGGTTCCCCTCGACCCGGTTGGAGTTCGGGTTGCCCTTCAGGTACAGGTGCAGCCACTTGGCGTGCCAGCGGCCGTCGTCCCCGCGCAGGAAGGCCAGTGGCAGGGCGACCCGGCCCGGGCCGCGCAGGTCCGACTTCATGCGGACGGTGCGCGGTTCGAAGGGGCGGCCCTGCTGTTCGGCATCGCGCAGCATGAAGCCGAAGAAGGACTCCTCGACCTCCTCGAAGCCCTCGCCGGAGAAGATGTTGACCTGCGGGACGATGGAGCTGCCGCGTACGGCGCCCAGGCGCAGGTTGATGAACTCGGAGCCGCCGTCGGTGGCGTCGGTGACGTCGCCCGAGTGCTCGCCCTCGAGCTGGGTGAGCGAGGTGTAGGAGAGCCAGCCGAGCGTCTCGTAGGAGTCGTCGAGCAGCAGGGCGGACAGGTCGAAGTCGGTGCTGTGGCTGGTCTGCTTCCAGTAGACGAAGAAGCGCAGCAGTTCGCCGTCGACCGGGGTGAGGGAGCCGCGGGGCAGCACGCCGAGTCCGGCGGCGGTGGCCCTGCCGCTGAGCGGGAGTGCGACGTCGAGCACGTCGGGGTCGATCAGCAGGTGCCCGGGGTCGGGGAGGCGGCGGCTCGTCTCGGCGTCCAGGGCGGCGAGCAGGCGGTCGCGTTCGGGTGCCGTCAGGGGCGGGCGGGTGTCGCCGGTGACCCAGGCGCGGCCGAGGCGGTTGACGAAGAGGCGGCGCCCGTCCGCTTCCCCGGTGCGGTTGTGGAGGTGTTCGCGGACCGACAGCAGGACCCGACCGGAGACCTGCGGGGCGGCCTGCTCGACGGCGGCCACGACGGTGTCGCGCTCCTCCGGGGTGCGGCCCGTGCGCAGCAGCCGGTCCAGGGACCGGAACAGCATGCCCGGGGCGGCGGCCAGCAGCCGTACCGCGCCGGTGACGTCGTCGGCGCCGAGGAGTTCCTCGACGCGGCTGGTGAGGGAGCGGGCCGCCAACTCGCCGCGGGCGACGGCGAACACCTCGGCGGCGTGCGGCCAGCGCGGGTACTCGTGCGGGTGGAGGCGCTCACCGAGGCGCTTGAACGCCTCGCGGTGCGCGGTGACGTCGGCGAGCTTGGCGGGGCTGGCGGCGACGACCGCGTCGAGGCCGGCCAGCAGGGCGCGGCGGGCCGGCCGTGGCAGCGCCCGGAACCGGGTCGGTTCCGCCAGGGTCACGTCGCCGTCGGACAGTGCGCAGGCCAGCCGGAGCACGTCGGTGACGGTGTCCAGGAGGAGGTCGGCACCGGCCCGGAGGCGGGCGAGGTTGACGACGGCGCGGTTCTCCCGGACCGGGATCGCCTCGGGCTGCGGACCGGCGACGCAGTGCCCGGCGAGCACGCCGAGGTCGCGCAGGCCCTCCTCGCCCAGCGGGGTGGTGCTGCCGGCCAGGGCCAGGTAGAGGGCCGTCACCTCCTCGTCCAGGGCGCCGCCCAGGTGCAGGACCGTCATGCGGTCGCCCGCGGCGGCGATCAGCTCGTCGTGGGCGGCGAGCAGTTCGGCGTAGCTGTGCTGGTACCTGCCGTAGGCCGGGAGGGTCAGCAGGTCGACCACGCCGGTGCGCAGTTGGGCGAGCACGCCGTCCCGTGACGCGTCGTCGGCGAGCGCCCCGGCGATGCAGTGCGTCCAGAACTCGAAGGTGTCCGGCACGTTGAGCGGGAAGTCGATGAAGTAGGCGTTGTGCCCGACGTGGTCGCCCACCAGCTCCCGGACGGTGCCCAGGGTGCGGGCGGCGGTGTCGACGACCGTCGCCCCGGGCAGCCCCGACAGGTGCTCCAGCAGGCCCGCCGAGAGCTTGAAACCCACGGACATCAGTGCGGCGTCGAACTGCCGCGCCGCGACGGCGCCTTGCCCCGCCGGACCGCCCGGCCAGGAGGAGGCGGGGAGGTGGTGGGTGTGCCGGACGACGATGGGTTCGAGACGGTGGACCATGCGGTCATGCTCGCAGAACGGCGCGGGGCGACGCATGCGGGTTTCCGGGCCCGCCACCGGTAGGTCCCGGGAAGTTGGCTAGACAGGAATTGGCTGAAAACTCATGCGGCGTTCGCTGGAGGACCTCGTACGGCCCGGCTGCGGCACCTATGTTCGAACCTTCTTGGCACCCCCCTTACCCCGAGAAGGAAGGACACCACGTGGCCTCCATCGACCGGCGCCGATTCCTCCAGCTGAGCGGCGCGTCCGCAGCCGCCGCAGGCCTCGGCGCGTTCCCGCCCGCGGTCAGCAAGGCCCTGGCACTGCCCGCGATCGGCCGGACCCGCTCGATCGAGGACGTCGAACACGTCGTCGTCCTGATGCAGGAGAACCGTTCCTTCGACCACTACTTCGGCACCCTGCGCGGCGTGCGCGGGTTCGACGACCCGCGCCCCACGCTGCTGCCCGACGGCCGGCCGAACTGGCACCAGCCCGCCGCCGCCGTGAGGACCGACCGCTACCACGACCGCGGTCTGCCCGCCTCCGAGCAGGAGGTTCTGCCCTGGTACATCGACCCCAGGAACACCACCGAGTACCAGGCCGGCACCGACCACGGCTGGAGCAGCGGCCACCTCGCCTGGAACGAGGGGCGCCACGACCAGTGGGTGAACCAGAAGCAGGACGTCATGACGATGGGCCACCTCAAGCGCCAGGACCTGGCGTACCACTTCGCCCTGGCCGACGCCTTCACCCTCTGCGACTCGTACTTCTGCTCCGTCCACGCCGACACCGCGCCCAACCGCATCTACCTGTGGACCGGCACCAGCGACCCGCGCAACGTGTACGGCCGCAAGCCCAACGGCCCCGGCCTGGAGGAGCGCAACAACACCAACGGCTACACCTGGACCACCTACCCCGAGCGCCTGGAGAAGGCCGGCGTCAGCTGGAAGCTGTACCAGGGCGGCTCCGGCGAGCCGGGCACCCCCACGGACAACTACACCGACAACTCGCTGATGTTCTTCGAGCGGTACCAGGTCGCCGAGGGCGCGTCGGGCCCCCTGGTGGACAAGGGCGCCACCGACCACACGCTGAAGGAGTTCCGCGCCGACGTCCAGCAGGGCCGGCTGCCGCAGGTCTCCTGGATCGTCCCGCCGTACAAGTACAGCGAGCACCCGTCCGCGACGCCCACCGACGGCGCGTACTACATCAACCTCGTGCTGGACGCGCTCACCTCCAACCCCGAGGTCTGGGGCAGGACGGTCTTCCTCATCAACTACGACGAGAACGACGGCCTGTTCGACCACGTCGTCCCGCCGATGCCGCCGGTCGTCAGCGGCCCGGGCGGCCAGGGCATCGTCTCCGCCGACCTGAGGGCGAGTCTGCGCGACGAACTGCTCGACCTCGGCAAGCACCCGGGCGAGATGAGCCCGCTGGTCCCCGGCGCCGACCCGGGCGGCCTCCAGCCGATCGGCCTCGGCCCGCGCGTGCCGATGCTGGTCATCTCCCCGTGGTCGCGCGGCGGCTGGGTCTGCTCGGAGACCTTCGACCACACCTCCGTCCTGCGGTTCCTGGAGGCCCGGTTCGGCATCGAGGAGCCCAACATCAGCGCCTGGCGCCGGTCGGTCTGCGGCGACCTCACCTCGGCGCTCGACTTCTCCGGCACCGACCCGCGGCCGGTCTCGATCCCGGTGCCCGCGCCGATCGCCTCGCAGGGCAAGCCGTACCAGGTGCCGCTGCCCCAGCGGATGCCCACCCAGGAGCCCGGCGTCCGGCCGGCCCGCGCCCTCCCGTACGACCTGGTGGTCAACGAGGAGGAGACGGACACCCCCGGGCGGTTCCAGCTGGATCTGGAGAACCGGGGCGAAGCGGGCACCTGGCTCTACGTCTACGACCGGACCGCGCCGAAGGCCGCTCCCCGCCGCTACACCATCTCGGGCGGCGACACCCTCGGCGACTTCTGGCCGCACTCCGCCTCCGGCGACTACCACCTCGCCGCCCACGGCCCGAACGGGTCGGTGTACGAGTTCGAGGGCAGTGCCCGGACCGAGCTGGTCGCGCTGTTCGACCCGCAGAAGTCCAAGGTGCGCGTCAAGGTCACCAACAACGGGCCGGTCACCCGGACGGTGACCGTCGCCAACGCCTACGCCAAGGGCTCGCAGCAGAGCCGCAGCCTCCGGCGCGGCGCCTCGGCCCAGTTCACCTTCGACATACGCCCCGACAGCCGCTGGTACGACATCACGGTCGCCGCCACCGACGGCCCGACCTTCCGCCGCCGCTGGGCCGGCCACCTGGAGAACGGCCGCCCCGGCACCAGCGACCCCGGCCCCCGCTGACCGACGGCGCGGCCCTGACCGTCGGCACGGCGCCCGACCGACGGCGCAACGCCTGAACCGGCCCGGGGGGGGGGGGGGGGGGGGGGGGTGTGGGGGGGGGGGGGGGGGGGGGGGGCGGGGGTGGGGGGGGGGGGGGGGGGGGGGGGGGGGGGGGGGGGGGGGGGGGGGGGGGGGGGGGAGGGGACGGGCACCACCACCCCCCCCCCCCCCCCCACCCCCCCCCCCCCCCCCCCCCCCCCCCTCTTCCCCCCCCCCCCCCCCCCCCCGAGCCCCAGCGCCTGGCGGTACCAGGGGGCGGCGGCGGGCAGCCGGGCGAGGGGGCCGGGGCCGGGCGGGCAGGCGGCGAGGCGCCAGACGTCGTCCCCCCGGTACCAGTGGTCGCGGGCGATCAGGGAGAACTGCCGCTCGGAGACGCGGCCCGGCGTGGCGGCGAGCAGACGCCGGCATTCGTCCCACGAGGCGTCCGGGCCGTCCGCGCCGGGCAGCGCGGGCAACAGGCCGAGGCCGGCCAGGGCGGCGAGCAGGTCGCCGGACCGGACCGGGTCGGGGTGGCTCGCGTGCTGGACGCCGGGCGGGACGGCGTGGTCGTCCAGGGCGAGCGCGGTGATCAGCCGGGCCAGGTCGGCGCGGTCCACCACGGAGAGCCTGGCGTTCCCGCCCGCCCAGGGCACCGGCACCCGGCGGACCAGTTCGGCCAGCGCGGGCACCACCCAGCGGTCGCCCGTCCCGGTCACCAGGCCGGGCCGCAGCACGACGGCACCGGCCGCCAGCGCGACGCGTTCGCCGAGCAGCCTGGTCCGGCTGGCCTCGGAGACCGGGGCGGCCGGCACCTCGTCGACCCCGATGCCGGAGTGCGGCCCCTCGCCGTACACCGCGGTCGTCGACAGGTGGACGATCCGGCGTACCCCGGCCCCGGTAGCGGCGGCCGTCACCGCCTCGGTGCCGCGCACGTTCACCGCCGCGCACTCCTCGGCGCCGCCGGAGACCCGGGAGGCCAGGTGGAGCAGGACGTCGGCACCCTCGCAGAGCGCGGCCAGCGCCGCCCCGTCGGCGAGGTCTCCCGGCACCCAGGCGGCCGGGCCGCGCCCGGCCGGCACTTCGCGGGCCAGCGCGCGCACCCGTGCGCCGCGGGCGGTCAGGGCGGCCAGCACCGCGGAGCCTATGAAGCCGGTCGCCCCGGTCAGCGCGACCGTGGTGCGCTCCGGGTGCCGCCGTCCCGCCGCCATGCCGCACCCCTCGCCGTCCCGCCGTCCCGGCGTGTCCCGTGTCGCCGTCCCGGCGTGTCGCCGTCGACCGGCCGGTCAGTCTATCCAGCCGCCACCCGCCCGGCGGCCACCCGTACGGAGGGGGCGGGGCACGGCCCGAGGTAAGGCCCACCTAGGCTGTAGGCCAAGCAAAACGGGCGAACCGGACCCCCTCCAGGGGCCACGAGGACGGAAAGCAGGGCCCCCCGATGGGCGACGGAATGTCAGGCATGCACCACCACGGCGGGATGACCCAGCTAGGCCCGTTCACCTTGTCCAACGTCTGGACCTGGTCCCCCGACTGGGTGTTCCTGCTGGGAGGCCTGGCCGCCCTGGCGCTGTACGCGGCGGGCGTGGTCCGGCTCCACCGGCGCGGCGACCGCTGGCCGATCGGCCGGATGGTCGGCTGGGCGGCCGGTGTCGGCAGCTTGATCCTGGTCACCTGCACCGGGCTGAACGACTACGGCATGGTGCTGTTCAGCGCGCACATGATCCAGCACATGGTGCTGTCCATGCTGACGCCGATCCTGCTGCTGCTGGGCGCCCCGATCACGCTGGCGCTGCGCGCGCTGCGGCCGACCGGCAAGGGCCGCCCGCGCGGGCCGCGCGAGCTGCTGGTGGCGCTGCTGCACAGCCGGTACGTCCGGGTGATCTCGCACCCGGCCTTCACCATCCCGATGTTCATCGCGAGCCTGTACGGGGTCTACTTCACCCCGTTGTTCGACTTCCTGATGCAGTACCGCGCCGGGCACATCTTCATGATGGTGCACTTCCTCCTCACCGGTCTGGCCTTCTTCTGGCCGATCATGGGCGTGGACCCGGGCCCGCACCGCCCCGGCCATGTGATGCGGATCATCGAGCTGTTCATGGGCATGCCGTTCCACGCCTTCTTCGGCGTGGCCGTGATGATGGCCAGCCACCCGCTGGTCACCACCTTCACCGTGGAGGGCGCGCCACCGGGCACCAACCTCCTGGAGGACCAGAAGCTGGCCGGCGGCATCACCTGGGCGTTCGGCGAGATCCCGACCGCGATCGTGCTGATCGCGCTGGTGTACCAGTGGATGCGTTCCGAACAGCGGCAGGCCCGCCGCTCCGACCGCGCCGAGGAGCGCAGCGGCGACGCCGAGCTGGAGGCGTACAACGCCTATCTGGCCTCACTGCACAAGCGCGGCCCGCGCCCGGCGGCCCCGGCCGCCCCCGCCGCCGCTGTCACCCCCGTCACCCCGGCGGCCGACGCCGGCTGAGCCCACTGCCGGCTGTACCACGGAACCCCCGTCCCCTGTGGAACGGGGGTTCCGCCGTATACGTTCGGACGGTATGCACGCTCTGCTGATCGTCGCCGTCCTGCTCGGCGGGTACGTCCTGCTCTGGCTGCTC
This sequence comes from Kitasatospora sp. NPDC043950, assembly GCF_056435345.1. Lineage (NCBI taxonomy): Bacteria > Bacillati > Actinomycetota > Actinomycetes > Kitasatosporales > Streptomycetaceae > Kitasatospora > Kitasatospora sp. NPDC043950. Next base: position 40,133 of record NZ_JBWKER010000017.1, on the reverse strand, counting down.
GGCTTCCTCGGCTGCGCGCTGCGGCAGGGGCGCCGCCCCGCCCCCGTCGGGGCGGACTACCTGGTCGTCCTCGGCGCCGCCCTGGACGGCTGCGAGCCCGCCCCGCCGCTGGCGGCCCGGCTGGAGGCCGCGCTGGAACGTTTCGCCGCCGAGGAGGCCGCCGGGCACACGCCGCTGCTCCTGGTCACCGGCGGGAAGGGCCCGCACGAGGAGTGCACCGAGGCCGCCGCGATGGCCCGCTACCTGACCGCCCGGGGCGTCCCGGCCGACCGGATCCGGCGCGAGGAACGGGCCGTGAACACCGTCGAGAACCTGCGTTTCAGCGCGGCGCTGATGGCCGCCGAACGGCCCGGCTACCGGTGCACGGTCGTCACCAGCGGCTTCCACACCGCCCGCACCGCGCTCGCCGCCCGCCGGGCCGGCGCCCCCGGCCGGGTGGTCGCCGCGGACGGACTGCTCGCCCACGGCCCGTACGCACTGCTGCGGGAGGCGGTCGGCACGGCACTCGCCTACCCGCGCGCCAACGCCGCCGCCCTCCTGCTCCTCGCGGGCACCGGGGTCCTCCTCGGCTAGGCGGACCTATGCCCCGGGCCCGGCGGCTGCTACTGGAGCCTCCACTGCTGGTTCCAGCCGCTGTTGCAGGTCCAGACGCCCAGGGCCTTGGCGTCCTCGTCGTAGGTCAGGCAGTCCTGGTCGGTGATCCGGATCTGGTACTGGCCGTCGCCCTGCGCGACGAGCTGCCACTTCTGCTCGTCGGCGCCGGTCCACGGCTTGGCGTCGGCGACGTAGCCCTTGGTGTTCTCGGTCAGCGCGAGGCCGGACACGGCGCTGGTGATCTTGTAGCGGCCGTTGCCCAGTGCGGTGAACTGCCAGCCGGTGTTCTTGGGGCCGCTGGTGCCGGCGAGGATCGAGGGGCCGGAGGCAGCCCCGGTGGCCACCGGGCCCCGGCCGGTCTTCACCTTGGGGTACAGCAGCCCGGTCACGGCGTCACCGCCGCCCTGGTGCGCGGGCACGCCGGGAGTGGCGGTGCCGCCGGTGCTGACGCCCGGCACCGTACCGGGCTTGGCCGGGACACCCGGGGTGGCGGTACCACCCGTGCCGACGCCCGGCACCGTACCGGGCTTGGCCGGGACACCCGGGGTGGCGGTACCACCCGTGCCGACGCCCGGCACCGTGCCGGGGATGCCGGGGGTGACGGGGACGCCCGGGGTGCCGGGGGTCCCCGCGATGTCGGCCGGGATCTCGCGGGCCGGGAAGTGGATGATCCGCTTGCTGTCGTAGCACCGGATCAGCACGCAGGACCGGGAGGTGGTCACGGTCCGGTCCGAGTCGCTGCCGACGAAGGCCCAGTTCCCGTAGCCGCCGTCGCCCTTGTTGGTGAAGGTCGACTCGCCCGCGAAGACCCAGATCCGGAAGTCGTCGTAGCCGGTCGGGCCGCCCTCGCTGTCGTGGTGCTCCAGCTTGACGGTCTGGTCGATCAGCACCCCGCGCATGTCCGCCTCGTAGACGTTGCGGAACCAGAGGGTGTCGTACAGGTCGGTGCCGTCGTACTTGAACACCATCACGTTGAACCCCGGTGCGGCGGCGCTCAGTTGGCCGGCCATCCCCTGGGTGAACGCCGCGTTGTCGGCCTGCGCGGTGAGGGCCGCGCTGCGGAAGCCCCCGATCATGGCGCCGATGGAGCTGATCAGCGCGCTGTAGCAGTTGCCGTTGCCGATGTTGGCGGGCCCGCCGACGCCCGGCTCGATGCCCGGGCAGTCGGTCGCCGCCGAGGCCTGCTGCGGCACGGCCATCAGGCCGGTCGAGGCCAGGGCCGCCAACAGGGTGCCGGCGACGGCCCGTTGGGTGGCCCTGGTCGTCCGGCGGGAGGAAGCGCGCATGCTGAAGTGCCCCGATCATTCGGCGAGGTGGCGTCCGTCTGCGGATCCGCAGCGGAGAGCGGTCCTCCGGATGCTAGGGCCGCTCACCGGCACCACCCGCGATCTTGACGGCACCCTGACGAACCGTTGATGATCTTCCTCCGCGCTGGCCCCGCAGCGGCCGCGGAGGCCGCCCGGAAAGCCCGGAGGCTCCCGGGTCCGGTACCGGACCCGGGAGCCTCCCGGTGCTTCGACTCCCCTGGGATCAGGCGAGGTTGGCGAGCGCCTCGTTGAAGGTCTTGGACGGGCGCATCACCGCCGCGGCCTTGGCCGGGTCCGGCTGGTAGTAGCCGCCGAGGTCGACCGGCGAGCCCTGCACGGCGATCAGCTCGTCGACGATGGTCGTCTCCTGCTCGCCGAGCGCCTTGGCCAGGCCCTCGAACGCCTGGGCCAGCTCGGCGTCGGCGGTCTGCTGGGCCAGCTCCTGGGCCCAGTACAGGGCCAGGTAGAAGTGGCTGCCGCGGTTGTCGATGCCGCCGAGGCGGCGGCTCGGCGACTTGTCCTCGTTGAGGAAGGTGCCGGTGGCGCGGTCCAGGGTGTCGGCCAGCACCTGGGCGCGGGCGTTGCCGGTGCTGGTGGCCAGGTGCTCGAAGCTGGCGGCCAGGGCGAAGAACTCGCCGAGGCTGTCCCAGCGCAGGTAGTTCTCCTTGACCAGCTGCTGGACGTGCTTCGGGGCGGAGCCGCCGGCGCCGGTCTCGAACAGGCCGCCGCCCGCCATCAGCGGGACGACCGACAGCATCTTGGCGCTGGTGCCCAGCTCCAGGATCGGGAACAGGTCGGTCAGGTAGTCGCGCAGCACGTTGCCGGTCACCGAGATGGTGTTCTCGCCGCGGCGGATGCGCTCCAGCGAGAACGTGGTGGCCTCGACCGGGGACTTGATCTCGATCTGCAGGCCGGTGGTGTCGTGCTCCGGCAGGTACTTCTTGACCTTCTCGATCAGGACGGCGTCGTGGGCGCGGTTCTCGTCCAGCCAGAACACCGCCGGGTCGCCGGTGGCGCGGGCGCGGGTGACGGCCAGCTTGACCCAGTCCTGGATCGGCAGGTCCTTGGTCTGGCAGGCGCGGAAGATGTCGCCCGGCTGGACGGCCTGCTCCAGCACCACGTTGCCCTCGGCGTCGACGAGGCGGACGGTGCCGGCCGCGGCGATCTCGAAGGTCTTGTCGTGGCTGCCGTACTCCTCGGCCTTCTGGGCCATCAGACCGACGTTCGGCACGGAGCCGATGGTGGCCGGGTCCAGGGCGCCGTGGGCGCGGCAGTCGTCGATGACGGCCTGGTACACGCCGGAGTAGCTGCTGTCGGGCAGCACGGCGAGGGTGTCGGCCTCCTGGCCGTCCGGGCCCCACATGTGGCCGGAGGTGCGGATCATGGCCGGCATCGAGGCGTCGACGATGACGTCGCTCGGGACGTGCAGGTTGGTGATGCCCTTGTCCGAGTCGACCATCGCCAGGGCCGGGCCCTCGGCGAGCTCGGCCTCGAACGAGGCCTTGATCTCCGCGCCCAGGTGCGGCACGCCGTCCAGGCCGTTGAGGATGCCGCCGAGGCCGTTGTTCGGGTCCAGACCGGCGGCGACCAGCACCTCGCCGTACTTGGCGAAGGTCTTCGGGAAGAAGGCGCGGACCACGTGGCCGAAGATGATCGGGTCGGAGACCTTCATCATGGTGGCCTTGAGGTGGACCGAGAACAGCACGCCCTCGGCCTTGGCGCGCTCGACCTGGGCGGTCAGGAACTCGCGCAGGGCGGCGACGCGCATCACCGAGGCGTCGACGACCTCGCCGGCCAGCACCGGGACGCGCTCGCGCAGCACGGTGGCGCTGCCGTCCTCGGCGACCAGCTCGATGCGCAGCGCGCCGTCGGCGGCGATCACGGCGGACTTCTCGGTGGAGCGGAAGTCGTTCTGGCCCATGGTGGCGACGTTGGTCTCGGAGTCGGCCGACCAGGCGCCCATGCGGTGCGGGTGGGTCTTGGCGTAGTTCTTCACCGAGCCCGGGGCGCGGCGGTCCGAGTTGCCCTCGCGCAGGACGGGGTTGACGGCGCTGCCCTTGACCTTGTCGTAACGGGCGCGGACGTCCTTGTCCTCGTCGGTCTGCGGGTCGTCCGGGTAGTCCGGGAGCGCGTAGCCCTGCGCCTGCAGCTCGGCGACGGCGGCCTTCAGCTGCGGGATGGACGCCGAGATGTTCGGCAGCTTGATGATGTTGGCGCCCGGGGTCTTGGCGAGGTCGCCCAGCTCGGCGAGGGCGTCCTCGATCCGCTGGCCCTCGGCGAGACGCTCCGGGAAGCTCGCGATGATCCGCCCGGCCAGGGAGATGTCGCGGGTCTCCACGCGCACACCCGCCGTCGAGGCGTATGCCTGGACAACCGGCAGGAACGAGTAGGTCGCCAGGGCCGGAGCCTCGTCGGTGTGCGTATAGATGATGGTCGAGTCAGTCATCGGTACTCCGCTTCACGTCTCCAACGTCTTGACGTCAAGATATCTCGTCACGGCCCCCTAGCTCCACCTCCCCCCGCCCCGGAGCGCGCGCCGGGCGCCCCGGGGGCGCGCCGACGGTCAGCTCCACCGTGGTCCCGGGGCGGGTGCGGGGCAAGCGGAGAACGCTCAGACCTCGGTGAACCGGGCCGCCAGCTCCGTCTCGTCGGCGAGGAACCAGAGCTGCCGGCCGCGGTTGCTCTCCCGGACGAAGTCGCGCAGCGGGTCGCTCGCCGCGACGTGGTCGGCGATGTCGCCGAGGACCACGAGGCCGACGCGGTAGTTGACGAACTTCTGCACGATGCCGCCGGCGACCCGGGTGCGCAGCGTGAAGAAGTCCGGGTGCAGCCGGGCGACGGGGACGACCACCCAGGAGGCACCGCGGCCGAACGCGTCGCCGATCACGTCCATGGCGTCCTGCTCCTCGCGGATCGGCGCGCCCTCGGCGGGCAGCCGCAGGACCGTCGTGCCGTACTGCTCGGACATTGCCGTTCTCCCTGGTCGATGTGGATCCGATATGGACCCGATGCGGATCCCGATGCGGATTCGGTGTGACCGACGCCATCCGACGCGGTCGGCGTCAGTGCATGGACGAGGTCATCGTGTGGACGATGCCGAGCAGCGCGGCGGTGTCGGCCGGATCGCCGAGGACGACGAGCCGCAGGGTCTCCCGCTCCTCGTCGTGGATGGTCTCGACGTGCAGCGGCCGGCCGCCCTCGCGCGGGCCGGCGATCGCGGCCATAACGGCGGTGGACAGCCGGTCGGCGGCGGCCCGGTCGACGTTCTCGATCCGGACGACGGCGGACACCTCGGCCCGCCGCGCGCCGGCGCCGGGCGCGGGCGGGGCGGCCGGGGCGCCGGTGAAGGCCTCCAGGTCCGCACGGGCGATCCGGTACTGCTTGCCGATCCTGGCCGCGGCGAGCCGGCCGTCGCGGATGTAACCGCGGACGGTGCGCACGTGCAGGCCGAGCAGTTCGGCCACCTGTTCCACCGAGTAGTACTGCGCCACCTGCGACCATCCTCTCGAACGCCCCCATCCGCAGGAAACATACCATCCGATAGGGATGTTTACGTAATGATAGGGAGTGGTTTAGTCCACTCGGGTGAACCGACCGTCAGGGGTGCGTCAACGCACCCACCCATTCGGTCAACGCCGCGTCAGGACCGGCGACGCCCGGCGGAACCCGGCCTAGCGTCGAAGCAGCAGTTCCGGCAGGCACCACCACCCCACCCGGGAGCACTCGCATGGCCCGCGTCGTCTGGCACGTTCCGGTCACCGTCTCCGGTACCGGCACCACCACCGCCCTCCGCCTCTTCCGCCTGCGCGACGGCCGCCGCTGCGCCGTCGGCTTCTCCAGCCCCGAGTCGCTCGCCGCCCTCTTCGGGCCGGACCAGGCCTTCACCGAACTCGGTGAACCCGCCCTTCGCGCGCTCACCGCCCCGCTCGGCATCGACACCCTCGTCCTCGACCCGCGCCTGGTCGCCCCGCCCGTCACCGCACCCGCCGCCCCGCTCGCCCCCGTCCCGACCGCACAGCTCCAGCACCGGTGACCGCCCTCCAGCTGGTCCCCGAGGACCCGGACCCCGAACCGGAACCACCTGAGCCGGCCCGGGCGCTGCACGCGCTCGCCCGGGTCAGCTACGGGCCGGTCCCGCTCGACTTCGACCGGCTGGCGGCCGAGCACCCGGCCGTCCAGGGCGGACTCTCCCTCGCCGGCGACGCCGACCTGGAGCTCCGCCTCGCCTGCACCGGCCCCGAGGAACTGCGGGCGGTCGCCACCGCCCTCCAGCGCGCCGGGGCCGCCAAGGTCAGGATCGACCTGGTGCTGCGCGCCCTCACCCCCAGCCCCGTCACCCTCCGCCCGGTCCCCTAGGCCTCCTCCTCGCTCCCCGGTCGGACGGCGCCAGGGCCCCGCCCCGGTGCCGTCCGACCGTGATCATTTCCTCGTCCCGCGCCCGCGACGTACCGTCAAGCCCAGAGGCGACGCACCCGGCTTGAGGAGCAGGCACGATGGACCGATTGACGTACGACGAGGTCAAGGCCGCCGGCGAGCGGATCGCCGGGAGGGTGCGGCCGGTCGCGGTCGCCCCCGGGGACGACCGCGGGCGGACCTGGCTGGCGCTGGAGTTCCTTCAGCACACCGGCAGCTTCAAGGCGCGCGGTGCGCAGAACTTCCTGCTCGCGCACGCCGAGGCGGGCACCCTGCCGGAGGCCGGGGTCACCATCGCCTCGGGCGGCAACGCCGGGCTGGCCTGCGCCTGGGCCGCGCGCGAGCTCGGCGTGCGCGCCACGGTGTTCCTGCCCGAGACGGCCTCCCCGGTGAAGCTGGCGCGGCTGCGCTCGTACGGCGCCGACGTGCGGCTGGTCGGCCGGGAGTACGCGGAGGCGCTGGCGGCCTGCGAGGAGTTCGCGGCGGGCAGCGGGGCGCTGGCCTCGCACGCCTACGACCACCCGCTGATCGCCGCCGGCGCGGGCACCGTGCTGGAGGAGATCCGCGCCCGGGTCCCCGGGCTGGACACGGTGGTGGTGTCGGTCGGCGGCGGCGGACTGTTCGCCGGGGTGGCCGTCGCGGCCCGCGAGCACGGCGTCCGGGTGGTCGCGGTGGAGCCGGAGGGCAGCCGGGCCCTGCACGCCGCCCTCGCCGCCGGCCATCCCGTCGACGTCCCGGTGTCCTCCGTGGCCCAGGACGCCCTCGGCGCCCGCCGCGCCACCGCCCTCGCCGTCCACGCCGCCCGCCACGAGGGCGTCCGGTCCGTCCTGGTCGACGACGAGGCCATCGTGCGTGCCCGCCGCCGGCTCTGGGAGGACCGCCGCATCGCCGTCGAGTACGCGGCCTCCACCGCCCTGGCGGCCCTCGACCACGCGGAGGGCGAGCGGGTCGCCGTCCTCCTGTGCGGCGCCAACACCGACCCGTCCGACCTCGCCACCCCCTGACCGACGGCCCCCGGACAGCGGCTTTGGCCGGATCCGTCGTCAAGCACGAAGACCTGCCCGCCGGTTGGGAAACCGGCGGGCAGGTCCCGTTGTCGGCCGGGTGCTACAGGCTCAGCACCGCCCGCAGGGCCCCGGCGACCTCCGCCTCCGGGTCGTCCGCCGCGCCCGTCGAGCGCCAGGCGACGAAGCCGTCCGGCCGGACCAGCACGGCGCCGGCCGGGCCGATCCCGTGCAGCTCCGCGAAGTCCGCGCCCGGCTCCGGCGCCAGGTCGTCCTCGGCGCCGCCGCCGATCCGGTAGGCGTCCAACGGGACGGCCAGCCGGTCGGCCGCCCGCCGCGCCCCGGCCTGCCAGGCCGCGCCCTCGGGGCCGGTGAGCAGCACCATCGCCTGCTCGTACAGGTCCAGCGTGGACAGGCGCACGCCCGCCCGCAGCAGCCACTGGTGCGGGGCCCGGCTGCCCGGCTCCCCGGCCGACTCGAACTTCTCGGGGACGACCGCGCCCGCCGGGTCCGTCCCGATCACCGCGCCCACCGGGTAGCGGTAGCCGAGCGCCACCCCGAGCACCCCGGTCTGCCGCCCGGCACCCGGCACCACCGCGTACCCGGGGTGGCTGTGCTCGGCCGAGCGGGCCGAGGCGCGCTCGCTGGTCACCTGCGCGACCGGGCGGCGCTCCTGCCCGTACGTCTCCAGCAGCTCCGGCCCGGCCCACCCGCAGAGCACCGCGGCGAGCTTCCAGGCCAGGTTGTGCGCGTCCTGGATGCCGGTGTTCGAGCCGAACGCGCCGGTCGGCGACATCTCGTGCGCGGAGTCCCCGGCGAGGAAGACCCGCCCGGCGCCGTACCGCTCGGCCACCCGCTCGGCGGCGTGCCAGGGCGCCCGGCCGGTCACCTCGACGTCGAGCTCCGGCAGGCCGACGGCGGTGCGGATGTGCCGCTCGCAGCGCTCGTCGGTGAACGCCTCCAGCGGCTCACCGTGCTCGGGGTGCCAGGGCGCGTGGAAGACCCACTCCTCCTGGTTGTCCACCGGCAGCAGCGCGCCGTCCGCCTCCGGGTTGGTCAGGTAGCAGGCGATGAAGTGCCGGTCCCCGACCACGTCGGCCAGCCGCTTGGCGCGGAAGGTGATGCTGACGTTGTGGAACAGCTCGCCCTGGCCGCTCTGGCCGATGCCCAGGCGCTCGCGGGCCGGGCTGCGCGGGCCGTCCGCGGCGATCAGGTAGTCCGAGCGCACCCGGCGCTCCTCGCCGGTCTCCCGGCTGCGCAGCACCGAGGTGACGCCCTCGGCGTCCTGCTCGAAGGAGACCAGCTCGGTGTTGAAGCGGACGTCGCCGCCGAGGTCGCGGGTGGCGCGCAGCAGCACCGGCTCGAGGTCGTTCTGGCTGCACAGGCACCACGAGCTGGGGCTGAACCGGGCGAGCCGCCCGCCGGGGTCGATCTCCCGGAACAGCCACTCCTGCTCGGTGCCGGTCAGCGAGGGCGCCTGGAGGATGCCGTGGTTCGGGGCGAGGAACGACGCCGCCTCGCGGATCGCCGGCTCGATCCCGGCCACCCGGTACAGCTCCATCGTGCGGACGTTGTTGCCTCGGCCACGCGGGTGATGCGAGGTGTCGGCGTGCTTCTCGACCAGCAGGTGCCTGACACCCAGTCGGCCGAGGAAGAGCGAGGCCGACAGCCCGACCAGCGACCCTCCCACGATCAGGACCGGCACCCGGTCGTCAACCTTCGGATTCATCAATTGCTCCACCCTGTCAGGGGATTCAGCGGACCGGCGCCTGGGGTCGGGGCCGCCGTCGAGGGGGCCGCACGGCCGGGGGCCCCGCTCTTCCATCCCCCGCCCGAGGGTGCTTGTGCCGCCTCTTCCCCCGGATGGCCCGCAAATATCGCGGCACCCCGGTACGCCGCTCACGATCGACTTCAGGCCTGGCGCCGACCGACCGGGCCGATCGCCGTCGCACCGCCCTCCCAAGCCGGGAGCACCCCCCGGACGCGGCCCACCGCGGCCCGCAACGTGCGGCCCAGAGCAGAAAGTGGATCATGACAACTCTGTCCGAACCGCAGCGGAAGCAGCAGGCCGACTCCGACACCCGGCTCCGGGTGGTACTGATGCTGGAGATCCAGGACGGCGCCCAGCAGCGCTTCCTCGACGTCTACGAGCAGCTGCGCCACCAGGTGGCCTCGGTGCCCGGCCATGTCAGCGACCAGCTGTGCCAGTCGATCAACGACCCCCGCCAGTGGCTGATCACCAGCGAGTGGGAGGACCAGGACACCTTCCTGGAGTGGGTGGACAGCCCCGCCCACCGCGAGATGGTCAAGCCGATGCACGGCTGCGTCAGCGACAACTTCCGCTCGCTGCGCTACGGCATCCTGCGCGAGACCTCGGCGGCCGGCTCCACCGGCACCCGGGCCCCCCTGGAGGTGCCGCCCGGCCTGCCGCGCACCGAGCCCGCCGGGCACGTCGGCCCGCCGAAGGCCGAGCCCGGCCCGGACGGCGTGGTCCGGCACGCGCTCACCTTCACGGTCAAGCCCGGCAGCGAGCACGAGGTGGCCCGGATCCTGTCCGGCTACGCCTCGCCCCGGGCCGAGGTGGACGAGCACACCCGGCTGCACCGCACCTCGCTGTTCATGCACGGCAACCGGGTGGTCCGGGCCGTCGAGGTGGTCGGCAACCTCGGCGACGCGCTGCGCCACGTGGCGATGCAGCCGGAGGTGCGGGCCGTCGAGGAGGCGATCAACCCGTACCTGGAGGAGGCCCGCCAGCTGGGCGACCCGCAGGCCGCGCGCGCCTTCTTCGCCCGGGCCGCGCTGCCGGCGAAGCACCAGGCGATCGCCAGCTCCCCGACCTCCGCCCGGCTGCACCGGCACGCCGTGCTGTACCCCGTCCGCCCGGGCGAGGGGCAGGCCGTCGCCGAGCTGCTCGCCGACTACGACAACCTCGCCACCGCCGACCCGACCGGCCCGGTCGCGGCCAGCACCGTGTTCCACCGGGCGGACGTGGTGGTGCGCCTGGTCGACCTGCGGGTGCCGGCCGAGGCCGACCCGGCGGCCGCCCTCGGCGTGGCGGGCGACCAGGAGGCCGCCGCACTCGGCCGACTGCTCGACCTCGGCCCGCAGGGCGACCTGCGCACCTCCACCGGACTCGCCGCCGCCCTGGCCGCCCGCGCCATGAGCCCGGTCACCGACCGCAGCTCGCAGGACAACTGAAGAACCAGCCGCATCTCTCGGAGGAAGACACCATGACCACGCAGTACCCACGGATCGTGCACGTCGACGAGGCACCGGAGAACCGTCGGCGCGGCGGCGACCTGCGCGCCATGCTCACCCCGACCACCTGCGGGGCGACCAGCGGGTTCATGGGGCTGGCGATCGTCCAGCCCGGCGAGCGGATCGGCGAGCACTACCACCCGTACTCCGAGGAGTTCGTGTTCGTGGTCAGCGGCGACCTGGAGGTGGACCTGGACGGCGAGAGCCGTCCGATCAGGCCCAACCAGGGCCTGATGATCCCGATCAACATGCGCCACCGCTTCCGCAACGTCGGCGACACCGAGGCCCGGATGGTGTTCCACCTCGGCCCGCTCGCCCCCCGCCCCGAACTCGGCCACGTGGACACCGAGGAGACCGGCGCCGCCGGGCCGCCGGAACACGCCAAGGTGGCCTCGTGACCCGGCGCGTCGCCGTCACCGGGATCGGCGTCGTCGCGCCCGGCGGGGTCGGGGTCCCGGCGTTCTGGGAGCTCCTCACCTCCGGCCGCACCGCCACCCGGGGCATCACGCTCTTCGACCCCACCGGGTTCCGCTCCCGGATCGCCGCCGAGGTCGACTTCGACCCGGCGGCCCACGGGCTGGGCCCGGCGGACGTCCAGCGGGCCGACCGCTACGTGCAGTTCGCGATGGTCGCGGCGGACGAGGCGATCGCCGACGCGGGCCTGGACCTGGCCGCCGAGGACCCGTGGCGGATCGCCGTCTCGCTCGGCACCGCCGTCGGCGGCACCACCCGGCTGGAGCACGACTACGCCCTGGTCAGCGTCGGCGGCGCCCGCTGGGACGTCGACCACCAGCGGGCCGATCCGCAGCTGCACCGGGCCTTCGCGCCCAGCACGCTGGCCTCCACGGTCGCCGAGCGCACCGGCGCGCACGGCCCGGTGCAGACCGTCTCCACCGGCTGCACCTCCGGCCTCGACGCGATCGGCTACGGCTTCCAGGCCGTCGAGGAGGGGCGCGCCGACATCTGCATCGCCGGCGCCTCCGACTCGCCGATCTCGCCGATCACCGTCGCCTGCTTCGACGCCATCAAGGCCACCAGCGAGCGCAACGACGACCCGGAGCACGCCTCCCGGCCCTTCGACGCCCACCGGGACGGCTTCGTCCTCGGCGAGGGCGGCGCCGTCCTGGTGCTGGAGGAACTGGAGCACGCCCGCCGCCGCGGCGCCCGGATCTACGGCGAGATCGGCGGCTTCGCCACCTTCGGCAACGCCTACCACATGACCGGCCTCACCCAGGAGGGGCTGGAGATGTCCCGGGCGATCGACGACGCGCTCGCCCACGCCCGGGTGGACCGCACCGACGTCGGCTACGTCAACGCGCACGGTTCGGGCACCAAGCAGAACGACCGGCACGAGACCGCCGCCGTCAAGCGCTCGCTCGGCGCCCACGCCTACCGGACGCCGATGAGCTCCATCAAGTCGATGGTCGGGCACTCGCTCGGCGCGATCGGCGCCATCGAGGTGGTCGCCTGCACCCTGGCGCTGGCCCACGGCGTGGTGCCGCCGACCGCCAACTACGAGACTCCGGACCCGGAGTGCGACCTCGACTACGTGCCGCGCACCGCGCGCGAGCTGCCGCTGAGCCACATCCTCTCGGTCGGCAGCGGATTCGGCGGATTCCAGTCCGCCGTCGTGCTCAACAGAACGGGGTGAGTGTCATGACGTCACGTCAGCAGGGCCGCCGGGCGGTGGTCACCGGCCTCGGCGTGGTGGCGCCGAACGGCGTTGGGGCCGACGCCTTCTGGAAGGCCACCAGGCAGGGCGTGAGCGTCCTCGACCGGATCACCCGCGAGGGCTGCGACGGGCTGCCGCTGCGCGTCGCCGGCCAGGTGCGGGACTTCGACCCGCGGGCCGCGATCGACAGCCGGTACCTGGTGCAGACCGACCGGTTCACGCACTACGCGATGGCCGCCGCCGACCTGGCGGTGGCGGACGCCGGATTCCACCCCGACCCCGAGCATCCCTTCGCGGTCGGGGTGGTGACCGCGGCCGGCTCCGGCGGCGGCGAGTTCGGCCAGCGCGAGCTCCAGCAGCTCTGGGGCAAGGGGCCGCAGTTCGTCGGCCCGTACCAGTCCATCGCCTGGTTCTACGCCGCCAGCACCGGCCAGATCTCGATCCGCGGCGGCTACAAGGGTCCGTGCGGGGTGGTCGCCAGCGACGAGGCCGGCGGCCTGGACGCGCTCGCGCACGCGGCCCGCACGATCGAGCGCGGCACCGACGCGGTGGTGGCCGGCGCCGCCGAGGCACCGCTGGCGCCGTACTCGATGGTCTGCCAGCTCGGCTACCCGGAGGTCAGCCTCGCCGGGCAGCCCGACCGGGCCTATCTGCCGTTCACCGCGCAGGCCTGCGGCTTCGCCCCCGCCGAGGGCGGCGCGATGCTGCTGCTGGAGGACGAGCAGGCGGCCCGGCTGCGCGGCGCCGCCGTCCGGGCCCACCTGGCCGGACACGGCTCCACCTTCACCGGGGCCTCCCGCTGGGAGGAGTCCCGCGAGGGGCTGGCCGCCGCGATCCGCATCGCCCTGGACGAGGCCAGGATCGCGCCCGAGGAGATCGACGTGGTCTTCGCGGACGCGCTCGGCGTTCCGGCCGCCGACCGGGCCGAGGCGCTCGCACTGGCCGACGCGCTCGGCCCGGCGGCCGAACGCGTCCCGGTCACCGCCCCCAAGTCCGGCACCGGACGGGCCTACTGCGGCGCGCCGATGCTGGACGTGGCGGCCGCCGTCCTGGCCATGGAGGACGGCGTGCTGCCGCCCACCCCGAACGTCACCGAGGTCAGCCACGACCTCGCCCTGGTGACCGGCCGCGCCCGTCCGGCCGAACTGCGCACCGCACTGGTGCTCAGCCGCGGGCTGATGGGTTCCAACTCCGCACTGGTGCTCCGGTGCGGAGACCGGCCCTGAATCCGCACCCGCAACTCCACCGAAGGGACATCCCGTGAGCAACACCCTCAGCTATCACGAGCTGGCCGCCCTGATCCAGGCCCGGGCCGGCGTCACCGTCGACCCGCTGCACCTGGAGCGCCCGGGCGCGCAGTTCGACGAGTTCGGCGTCGACTCGCTCGGCCTGCTCGGCGTCGTCGGCGAACTGGAGAACCGGCACGGCCTCAAGGTCACCTCGGGCGCCGAGTCCGCCAAGACCCCGGCCGAGTTCCTGCAGCTCGTCAACACCTCCTTCCTCTCCCCGAAAGCTGGTGCCTGAGATGCCCGGACACACCGACAACGAGATCGTCATCGCCGCCCCCCTCGACCTGGTCTGGGAGATCACCAACGACCTGGAGAACTGGCCGGACCTCTTCAGCGAGTACGCCTCGGTGGACGTGCTGGAGCGCGACGGCGACAGCGTCCGCTTCCGGCTCACCATGCACCCGGACGAGAACGGCCAGGTGTGGAGCTGGGTCTCCGAGCGCACCACCGACAAGTCCTCGCTCGCGGTGCGCGCCCGCCGCGTCGAGCCCGGCCCGTTCGAGTTCATGGACATCCGCTGGGAGTACGCCGAGGTCCCGGCCGGGACGAGGATGCGCTGGATCCAGGACTTCGCGATGAAGCCCACCGCCCCGGTCGACGACCACGGCATGGTCAACCACATCAACCGCAACTCCCGGATCCAACTGGAGCTGATCCGCGAGAAGGTCGAGAAGCGGGCGGCGGAGCGGTGACCGGAATGCACCGCGCCCTGATCGTCGCCCGGATGAAGCCCGAGGCCGCACCGGACATCGCCGAGGTGTTCGCCACGTCCGACCAGGGCGAACTGCCGCACCTGATCGGCGTCACCGGCCGCAGCCTGTTCCAGTTCGGCGACGTCTACCTGCACCTCATCGAGGCCGACCGCCCGCCGGGCCCGGCCGTCGCCAAGGTCATCGGCCACCCGGAGTTCCGGTCCGTCAGTGACCAGTTGACCGCCTTCGTCCAGGCCTACGACCCGGCCACCTGGCGCGAGCCGAAGGACGCCATGGCGCACGAGTTCTACCGCTGGGACCGCTGACCCCGTCCCACCCGTCCCGCTCGTCCTGGGGGGGGGGCGGGGGGGGGGGGGGGGGGGGGGGGGGGGGGAGGTGGGGGGGGGGGGGGGGGGGGGGGGGGGGGGGGGGGGGGGGGAGGGGAGGGGTGGGGGTTG
>NZ_JBWKER010000017.1:1598-25436 GCF_056435345.1 Kitasatospora sp. NPDC043950 | reverse complement strand
ACCCCCCCCCCCCCCCCCCCCCCCCCCCCCCCCCCCCCCCCCCCCCCCCCCCCCCCCCCCTCCCCCCCCCCCCCCACGTGCGCGTCCGGCTCGACCGGACGTGGCGTCAGCGCCGTCCGAGCCGGCCCGACGCGGCGTCAGTGCCGCCCACGTCCGCCCGACGGCACGTCAGCACCATCCGAGCCCGCCCGACGCGGTGTCAGTGCCATCCCGGGCCTGCCCGACGTCGCGTCAGCACCATCCGGGCTTGTCCGACGCGGCGTCAGTGCCTTCTGGACGGGCCCGACACGCCGTCAGCACAGGACCGACTCGGCCCGGACCGCCGCGAATCCTTTTCACCCGTCTCACTGGGGCACCCGGGTGAACCAGGCCGGGACTCCACTCGAATCGAGCACAGTCCGTACCCAAGTCGCCACTCTCCGGTGGCGGCGGACGTCGCGGTGGTTGACGGTGAATCAGACGCAGTTCCCACGAATTCCCTTGTCCGGCGCCGTGCCGGCGATCGCGGGCCTGTGTATCGGAAGGATCAACCTCATGCGTTCTGCACGCACTCTGCTCGCCGGGGCGGCTGTCGCCGCCGTTCTCACCGTCGGCACCCCCATGGCCTTCGCCGACGGCTCCGCCGACCAGGCGAAGAGCCTCACCTCGCAGGACCAGTCCGACCGCGGCGACGAGCACGGCCGCGGCGACGACCGTGGCGACGAGCACGGCCGCGGCGAAGGCCGTGGCGACGAGCACGGCCGCGGCGAAGGCCGTGGCGACGAGCACGGCCGCGGCGAAGGCCGTGGCGACGAGCACGGCCGCGGCGAGGGTCGTGGCGACGAGCACGGCCGCGGCGGCGACAAGGGCGGCGAGGGCCGCGGCGGCGACAAGGGCGGCGAGGGCCGGGGCGGCGAGCACGGCCGCGGTGGCGAGCACGGCCGCAAGGGCCCGCACGGCGGCGTGCACGCCGGCGGTGGCGGCCTGGCCGTGGCCGAGACCGGCACCACGCTGTCCGGTGGCGGCCTCGCCTCCGGTGCCGTCCTGCTGATCGGCGGCCTCGGGGCCGGCGCGTACGCGCTGCGCCGCAACCGCCGCAACACCGGCGCCACCATCTGACGTCCGGCATCTGACGCCGCCCCCACGCGCCTCCCCACCAGGGCGGCGCGCACGGGGGCGGCGGGTCGTTTTGGACCTTCTGGATCTTTCGGACTTTTTCGGGCCGCCACCGGCCCGGCTGCGCATGGGAATGGAGAAAGAGGAGCGATGGGCGGTCCCGTCCCTGGAATGTCCCGACTGCTGCGCACCGGCATCGGTGCGGCGGCGGTCGGCCTGCTGCTGATGTACAACTCGGTCGACACCACTCCGAGAGCCAACTCGGCGTCCCGCATGACCCGTCCCCCGGCGATCGTCGCGCCGGCCACCCCCCGCCCGTCCGCACCGGCCACCACCCCCGCGGACGCCCCCGCGGAGGCCCCTGCGGAGGCCGCCGAGGACCCGGCCCCCGCGCCACCGTCGCTGGGCCGCGCCAATCCGACCCGGCTGCGGATCCCGCAGATCGGCGTCGACGCCCCGTTCACCGAGCTGACGCTCGATCCGGAGGGCCAGCTCACCGCGCCGCCGCCGGACGACGACAACCTGGTCGGCTGGTACCGGGACGGCGTCTCCCCGGGCGAGCTCGGTAGCTCGGTGGTCGCCGGGCACGTGGACACCACCACGGGCCCGGCGGTGTTCGTGATGCTGAGCCAGATGCAACCGGACCAGCAGATCGAGGTGGAGCGCGCGGACGGCACGGTCGCGGTGTTCTCGGTGGACTCGGTGGAGGCCTTCCCCAAGAACGCCTTCCCGGACGACAAGGTGTACGGCCAGACGCCCGACGCCCAGCTGCGGCTGATCACCTGCGGCGGTGCGTACGACAAGGGCCAGAAGGACTACTCGGACAACGTGGTGGTCTTCGCGCACCTGGACTCCTCGCACCCGGCCTGACCGGCAACGCGAACGACCGCCGCCCCCAACTCCCGGGGGGACGGCGGTCGTTCGCGTGGGGGCCGGTGCTCAGCCGCGCACGGTGGCCTCGAAGGCGTGCAGGTAGGGGTTGACCGGGTGGACGTCCGCGACGTCCAGTCCGGCGTCCTCCATCAGCCGCACCATGCTCTCCTTGGAGTGCTTGGCGCCGCCGACGTTGAGCAGCAGCATCAGGTCCATCGCGGTGGTGAAGCGCATCGACGGGCTGTCGTCGACCAGGTTCTCCACCACCACGACGCGGGCGCCGGGCCGGGCCGCGGCGACCACGTTGGCGAGGGTGCGGCGGGTGCTCTCGTCGTCCCACTCCAGGATGTTCTTGATGATGTAGAGGTCGGCGCGGACCGGGATCTCCACCCGGCAGTCACCGGGCACCAGTCGGGCGCGGGCCGAGAAGGCGCCGCCGTCCTGGAGCCGGGGTTCGGCGCCGGCGACCACCTTGGGCAGGTCGAGCAGGGTGCCGTGCAGCGCCGGGTGCTTCTCCAGCAGGCTGGCCAGCACGTGCCCCTGGCCGCCGCCGATGTCCGCCACCGAGTCGACGCCGGTGAGGTCCAGGTACTCGGCGAGGTCGTGGGCGGACTGCCGGCTGGAGGTGGTCATCGCCTTGTCGAAGACCTTCGCGGAGTCGCCCGCGTCGCTGTGCAGGTAGTCGAAGAACTCCTTGCCGAACAGTTCGGGGAAGACGTTGCGGCCGGAGCGGACCGCCTCGTCCAGCTTGGGCCAGGCCTCCCAGGTCCACGGCTCGGTGCACCAGAGGGAGATGTAGCGCAGCGAGTTGGGGGCGTCCTCGCGCAGCAGGCGGGACATCTCGGTGTGCTCGAAGCGGTCGTCGGAGGTCTCGGAGAAGATGCCGTAGCAGGTGAGCGCGCGCAGCAGGCGGCGCAGCGGCAGGGGCTCGGTGTCGAGGGCGGCGGCGAGATCGGTGAGGCTGGTCGGGGTGTCGCCGAGCACGTCGGCGACACCGAGCCGGGCGGCCGCGCGGACGGCGGCGGCGCAGGCGGCGCCGAAGACGAGCTCGCGCAGGCGCATCGCGGCCTGGGGAGTCGGGGGCGGTGCGATCGTCATGGGAGGTCTTCCTTGTCGACGGGGGCGGGGGTGCCGGGGGCGCGTGCCGGGGGCGGGTCGTACCGGATGCGGGTCGTACCGGGAGCGGGTGCCGCGGCTCAGCAGCGGCCGAACGGCTCGGACCGCGCGCAGGTGTTTCGGGCGAACGCGTTCTCGCCGGTGTCGCGGTCGGCGATGTCGGCCGGGCTGTTGCCGCTCAGGTGGTTGTCGGCGACGGTGTTGCGGGCGTTGGCGACGCCGACGACGCTCTTGAAGAGGACGATCCCGCCGGAGAAGTCCGAGCTGCCGACGTTGTCGTGGACCTCGTTGTCGGTGACCCGGGCGTCCTCGACCCCGGTGAGCACGATGCCCGCGCCCTGGATGGCGCCCAGCCGCGGGTTGGCCGGGCAGAACATGTTGTTGGCGACGACCTCGTTGCGGCGCACGTCGAGGTCCCCGGCCCGGGGCACGCCCTCGTCGCCGACCACGAAGACGCCGGCGCAGTTGCCGCGGAGCTCGTTGTCCTGGACGGCCAGCCCGCGCAGTCGGCGGACGGTGACGCCGACCCGGTTCTCGGTCAGCTCGTTGCCCTCCACGACGGTGCCCCCGGTGTCGGGCGCGCCGCCCTCGCGGTAGGCGTAGTTGGCGAGGAAGACACCGGACTGGCCGTTGTGGGTCGCGCGGTTGCCGACGATCCGGGCCCGGGTGGAGATCTCCTGGCTGATGCCCTGCTGGGCGTTGTCGTGGACGTAGGTGTCGCGCACGGTCAGGCCGGTGGTGCCGCTGGCGTCGATGCCGTTCTTGCGGAAGCCGGTGACGGCGAGGGTCTCGATGGTGACGTCCGGCAGCGGGGCCGCCTCGGTGCCGTCGACGCACAGGCCGTGTCCGGCGGTGGCGCAGGCGTTCTCGGTACCGTCCCCGGGGGTGATCACGCTGTCCGCGCCGGCGCCGCGCAGGGTGAGGCCCGGGGTGGTGATGCGGACGCTGCCGGGGTAGGTGCCGGCGAGCAGTTGGACGGTGTCGCCGGGGAGGGCGGCGTCGACGGCCTGCTGAATCGATTCGCCCGGCTGGACGACGTGCAGCCCGTCGGCGGCGTGCGCCGCGGGCACGGTGGCCAGGCCGGCGAGGACGGTGGTCAGGGCGGTGGCGGCGGCGGTGGCCGCGGCGAAGTGGTGGACCCGTCGCGTGGGCATGAGTGGTGACCTGTTCTTTCCGGCGCGCTCGCCGGTGTGCGGCCGGAGCCTGCCGGGCGGCGCGCTAGGTACGCGGTGTCTGTTGTTACACGGTGTGCGGGGGTGGTGACGGCCGGTGGGTGCGGCCGACTCGACGCTATGGGCCGCCGGGTGGGCCCGCCACCAGGGCTGGGCTGCGGGACTGACGGGGCGTCGGCCGGTGGTGGGACGGCCCGGCGTGGCGCGTACGGCGCGGCGCGCTCCGGACCACGCCGCACGGCACGCCCTCGGACCGCCCCGGCACCGCCGACCGGGCCGCGTGCCACCGCCGGCCGGCGGCGTGACATCCTCGGGGCCATGACCACCGCACCCGCAGCGCCCCTCGGCACCCTCCGCAACCCGGTCGGCGCCCACGTTCCGGTGGCCGCCCGCGGGCTGGCCGGAACGGGGCTGGCGTACGCGCGCCGGGTCGGCGCCGAGACCGTGCAGGTGTTCGTGGCCAACCCGCGCGGCTGGGCCACCCCGCCGGGCAACCCCGCGCAGGACGAGGAGTTCCGGGCGGCCTGCGCCGAGCAGGCACTCCCCGCCTGGGTGCACGCCCCGTACCTGATCAATTTCGGCTCGGACAACCCGGCCACCCGCGAGCGCTCGGCCGACTCGCTGCGGCACTCGCTGCGCCGCGGCCACGCGATCGGCGCGCTGGGCGTCGTCCTGCACACCGGGTCGGCGGTCGGCACGGCGCCCGGCGGCGGCTCCCGGCGGGCCGAGGCGATGGCACAGGTCCGGGCCGACGTGCGGCCGCTGCTGGACGAACTGGACGCCCTCGGCGAGGACGCGCCCTGGCTGCTGCTGGAGCCGACGGCGGGCCAGGGCAGCTCGCTCTGCTCCCGGCTGGAGGAGCTCGCCGAGTACGTCGAGGCGCTGGACGGGCACCCGAAGGTCGGCGTCTGCCTGGACACCTGCCACGCCTTCGCCGCCGGGCACGACCTGGCCGTACCGGGCGGGGTGACGGCCGCGCTGGACGCCCTGGCGTCGGCGGCCGGGCCGGGCCGGCTGCGGCTGATCCACGCCAACGACTCCGAGGACGTCGTCGGCGCGCGCAAGGACCGGCACGCCAACATCGGCGCCGGGATGATCGGCGCGGAACCGTTCCGCGAGCTGTTCGAGCACCCGGAGACGGCCGGTGTCCCGCTGCTGGTGGAGACCCCGGACCGCAAGCACGGCGGGGACGGCACCGGGCACGCGATGGACATCGCCGTGCTGAAGGAACTGCGCGAGCGGGCTGCCGCCCCCGCCCGGCCGGCCTGACCTGCTCGGCCCGCCGCTCGGACAGCCGTGAGCCCGGGGGCCCACAGCGGCCCCCGGGCTCACCGGTCGGTCAGCAGTCGCCGATGCAGTCGTCCTCGGTGTGCTCGTGGACGTTCAGCCAGTTGGCGTGCGGGCCGAACAGGCCGACACCAGCCGAACCCGACTCCAGGCTCTGCCCGGTCGACGAGTGCGACCCGTGCCAGGCCGCCATCGCCGGCGCCGGCGCCGCGAAGGCAGCGGCGCCCGCCACGGCCGCGATCACGGCGAGCTTGCGGATCTTCCCACGAAGCGACATCTGATGTCCTCTGGTTCGATTCTGGTCCTCGATCCGCCTCCCGGAACGGCCGGTGCGGCCACCGGACGGGGCGGACGGCGCCCCACCGGGGGAAGCGCCGGGCCAACGTTTGCACACGAACGCGCACGCGCCGCGGCGCGCCGCAAACCGGCTGAGGCATTCGGGTGACGACATCCCTCCCCCGGGTGAACGCCCTCGGACACCCGGCCGCACACCGAACGGCCGGTCCGGACCGGCGCAGGACGAGTGCCCGTCCGACCGGCGCGGGACCGCAAGTCTTGCGGTGACATGCCAGGCCGACTGAACAAATCCCATCGATTTGGTACAGAGCGCCACCCGGTTCGAGCATGAACGGTGGCTCCACCGAGCACGCGCAGGACCACGAAAGGCGCACCACCCTCATGCAGACCAGCCCGGCCGCACCCCGGCAGGCGACCCGACCGAGCCCGCCGGAGACCCCGGAAGCGGTCACCGCGACGCCCCGCAAGGGCGGCCGCTTCGGCCTGCCGACCGCCACCGCCCTGGTGATGGGCAACATCATCGGCGGCGGCATCTTCATGATCCCCGCCGCCGTGGCCCCCTACGGGACGGTCAGCCTGGTCTCCTTCGTCGTCCTGACCGTGGGCGCGATCGCACTCGCGCTCGTCTTCGGGCAGCTCGCGCGCCGCAACCCGCGCACCGGCGGGCCGTACGTCTACGCCCGGGAGGCCTTCGGGGACTTCGCCGGGTTCCTGTCGGCCTGGTCGTACTGGATCACCACCTGGGTCAGCAACGCCGCGCTCGCGGTCGCCGCCGTCGGCTACCTCGACGTGCTGCTGCCCGTCGGCCACTCCATCGGGCTCAGCATCGCCGCCGCGATGGCCTTCCAGTGGCTGCCCGCGCTGGCGAACCTGGCCGGCACCCGCTACGTCGGCGCCGTCCAACTCGTCTCCACCGTCCTCAAGTTCATCCCGCTGCTGCTGGTCGCGGTGGGCGGCCTGGGCTTCTTCGACGCGCGCAACCTGGGCCCCTTCGACGCCACCGGGCACGGCTGGGCCGGCGGGATGACGGCGGCCGCGGCCATCCTGCTCTTCAGCTACCTGGGCGTGGAGTCGGCCGCGATGAGCGCCGGCCAGGTCCGCGATCCGGAGCGCAACGTCGGGCGGGCCAGCGTGCTCGGCACGGCCGGTGCGGCGGTGGTCTACCTGCTGGGCACGCTCGCGGTCTTCGGCACCGTCGCCCACGACCGGCTGATCCACTCCACCGCGCCGTTCTCGGACGCCGTGGACGCCATGTTCGGCGGCACGTGGGGCGGCACGGCCATCGCCGTCGCCGCACTCGTCTCGATGACCGGCGCGCTCAACGGCTGGACGCTGCTGGCCGCCCAGGCGCCGTACGCGGCCGCCAAGGACGGGCTGTTCCCGGCCGCCTTCGCCAAGGAGCGGCGCGGCGTCCCGGTGTTCGGCGTCGTGACCAGCGTCGCGCTGGCCTCGGTGCTGACCATCCTCAACTTCGCCACCGGCGCCAAGGGCGCGTTCGACATCCTGGTGCTGGTCACCACCTTCACCGCGACCGTCCCGTACCTGCTCTCCACCGCCGCGCAGCTGTACTGGCTGGTGCGCGGCATGCCCGACAAAGTCTCCGGGGGCCGGCTCGCCCGGGACGCGGTGCTGGGCCTGGGCGCCTTCGGCTTCTCCCTGTGGCTGGTGGCCGGCGCCGGTTACGCGGCCGTCTACCAGGGCGTGCTGTTCCTGTTCGCCGGGATCCTGGTCTACGTCTGGATGGCGGCCCGCCGCCGGGACTGACGGCCCGGGGCCGGGGCCGCGGCGGCTCGGAGTGACGGGCTCCTGACGGATCGTCACGCACCTTGCCCGGAGCGGCGGATGTGGACATCCTTGGCCGGAGGTTTCCCTCCCGGGCGGCTCCTCGCCATCGGCCGGCCCGCCCGCGCCGGATAGACGGGAGACCGGAACCTCCGCACCCTGCACCGCCGTTCTGCGCGAACCTCCGTTTCCGTGAACCTTCGAGTACCGGGAGTGCCATGAAGATCCTGAGGCTGTTGACAGCCCCCGCCGCCGTCCTCGCCCTGACCGCCGGCACCGTCACCACCGCCGCCGCGGCCCCGGCGCGACCGGCCCTGAACGACGTCGTGGTCCTCGGCGCCGCCTCCAACGGCCAGACCGTGCAGGTTCACCCGGGTGACGTGGTCCAGATCGACCTGCCGCCCTACCGCGACAGCACCGTCACCTGGCTGTCCTCCGTCCCGGCGACGACCGCGCCCTCGGTGCTGCCGCAGACCTCGGGCAGCACCGACCCCGACAACACCACGCACGCGACCTTCAACGCGGCCGCCGCCGGGACGAGCGACATCACCTGGATCTGGCGGTGCGCCTTCCCGGATCGCGGCTCGGCCTGCCCGCCGTTCGTCTACTACCCGCGGACCACCATCGTCGTCTCCTGACCGCACGCACTCGAACGGCCGGGATCCGCAGGCTGCGGATCCCGGCCGTTCGGGTGGGGGCGAAGGTCACCCGGGCCCGTGGCCCCGCTCACCGGGAAGCCGCGCCTCGGACACGTTCACCGCGACGGCCTCCGGGCGCCCGGCGGCCGATTCCGCGAAGCGGGCGCGGGGCCGCGGGGCGTCCGGCGGCTGGAGGGTGAGGACGTGGTCGGCCAGCGGGAGGAAGGCCGGGTCGTGGGTGATCAGGATCGTGGTGCGGCCCGCCATCAGGCGGCGCAGCGGGGGGATCAGCTGCTGGACGGTCTTCGGGTCCAGGCCGGTGGTGGGTTCGTCCAGGACGAGGACCGGCGCGCCGCGCAGGAAGGCCCGGGCGATGGCGACGCGCTGGGCCTGCCCGCCGGAGAGCTGGAAGCCCTCGTCGCCGATGACCGTGCCGTACCCCTGCGGCAGCGCGGTGATGAAGCCGTGGGCGCCCGCGCTGCGGGCCGCGCGTTCGATGTCGCCCTGCGGGGCGTCGGGCCTGCCGTAGGCGATGTTGTCCCGGATGGTCGCGTGGAAGAGCTGCGCCTGCTGGGGCAGGAAGCTGATCGCCGCACGCAGCGAGGCGATGGTCAGGTCCTGGATGTCGGTGCCGTCGAGGCGGACGGTACCGGACTGCGGGTCCAGGAAGCGGACCAGGAGCTTGGCGAGCGTGGACTTGCCGCTGCCGCTGGGGCCGATGACGGCCAGGACCTTGCCGGGACTGACGTCGAAGCTGACGTCGGACAGCACCGGGGCGTCGTGGCTGCCGGCGTAGGCGACGTGGACACCCTCGAAGGAGACCCGGCCGCGGACCGCGCCGGCGTCCCGCGCGGCGGGGCTCTCCCGGACCGGACTGGACAGGTCGTGGATCTCCAGTAGGCGCTCGCCCGAGGCGCAGGCCGCGCCCGCGAGCGGGACGAGCCCGGCGAGTTGCTGGATCGGCTCGAACAGCTGCGCCATGAAGGCGGCGAAGGCGAGCAGACCACCCAGGCTCAGCCCGCCGTGGATCACCTGGAGGGCGCCGACGCCCACCACGACCAGACCGGCGAGCATCTGGAGGACGTTGAGGAGGGGCTGGTAGAGGTCGGACATCCGGGCGGCGGAGAGCTCGGCGTCCAGCAGGGCCTTTCCCTCGCGGTGCACCCGCTCGACCTCGCGCTCCTCCTGGCCGCAGGTGCGGGTGACCACCACGTTGCGCAGCGTCTCCTCCAGCAGCGCGGTGACGCCGCCGGCGCGGCGCTGGACCTGCCGCTCCCGGATGCGGATGCGGCGCCCGAAGAAACCGGTGGTGAGGATGAACAGCGGCGCGACGATCAGCGCCGCCAGGGTGAGGGGCCAGCTCAGGTAGAACGCCGCGCCGGCGAACAGCACCAGGCTGACCGAGGCCACCGCGCCCTCGACCAGGCCGGTCGCGACCATCTGCTCGATCGTCGCGATGTCGGCGGTCATCCGGGCCACCAGGTCGCCGCGCCAGCGGGTCTCCAGGGTGTCGGGCGGCAGGGTGTGCAGATGGGCCAGTGTGCCGGTACGGAGCCGGAGCAGGTACCGCTCCGCGATCCAGGTGCCGGAGTAGGTGCCCGCGAAGGTGAACAGCGCCGCCGCCGCGGCCGCGGCGAGCATCGTGCCGCCGAGCGGCCAGAACTCGGCGAAGTGCCGAGGCACCAGGACCTCGTCGATCAGGTCCTTGAACATCCAGACCGAGACGACCTCGCCGAAGGCTCCGAGAACGAGCAGCACCGCGCTCAGCGGCAGCCAGCGCAAGTCCGGTCTGACCCACGGCCAGAACCGCCGGAACAGCTCGCGCAGCGAGATGGCGGGCGAGTCCGCCACCGGCCCCTGGTCGATGGCCCGGTCGGCTGCCCGGTCCTCCGGACCCCCCATGGGCGTCGCACCGTGCATGGAGGAACCCCACTCAGGATGAGGGGCCGGCGGTGATACCGCCGGCCCCAGGGATGGGTGTCATGCCGGGCTGTTAAGCACAGCCCGGACCGCCCTTATCTGTCACCAGAAGCCAAACCGACGACGGCGGCCGTGGCGACGGCGGCGACGGTCACGTTCACGTCCGCGACCGCGGTCCCTGCGGTTGAAGTAACTCATCACGACTCCATTTCTTCCCTTGCATTGGCACGCCGCACGTCCACGGCCGACGCCGACGGCGCGGACCCGGGGAGCACGACAGAGACTGCCGTTGCCGTGAGACAGCCCTAAGCGGCGGGCACGTCAGGGATGTGCCTGCCAGAGCCGTTCTCACATCTCCAGTATCCGCCTGGCGCCCCCGCTCGCAGCTTCTGGACCGCAACCGCGACCGGTCCTCGGCATGCGAAGGGACCCCGGACTCGGCCGCCCGACCCCCGCCCCGGCGGCCGGATCCGGCCCTCCCGACCGGCCCCCCGACGAGCCGGGTCGGGCGAGGAGCCGCCCGGTCGGCTCGGCGACTGACCCACCGTCAAGTGCCGTTCGTCCGGCGTCTCGAAACAGCCGCGCCCGCGCACCGGGCGCCGCCGCCCACCGGTCGACCGCAGGCCCCCGCGACGACGGCGTCGGCGCGAGCCCCCGGCCCTCGCGCCCCCTCCCCGAAGACCCCCGCCCGGGCCGCCGACCCCGCCCGCCGACGCCTACCCGGATGGCGCAGCCGACCGACGGGGCGGGGGTGCGCACCCCCGCGCGGCGAGAGGCGAGACCCCGCGTCGAGCCCCGCGGGAACCGCCGGAACGCGGCCCCGGCACCGCCTGCGCCCGCCCTGAGGAGGCGCCCCGCAGCCGCCTTCCGGGCGACTCCGGGGCCCACGAGAACCCGAAGCGACTGCGTTCGGGTGACGGCGCCACCATCAGCGGCACCCTCGCCCCACTCCCCGGCCCACTCCCCGGCCCGCCCGCCGGCTGCCCGTGCTGCCCGTGCTGCCCGGCCCCTCGGTGGCCCCGCCGGTATCGCGGCTACGGGGCGGCATTCCTCGTCGCAGGAGTCCTCGTCACGGGAGTCCTCGTCCGGGATGCCCCGTTCCCTGGAGGGTGCTCCGAAGGAGACGCCGGTGCGGTGGGGGTGGTCGTCGGCTCGGGCAACTGGGTGGGTGAGGCCGAGAGCGGGCAACTCGGCGACGGCACCGCGGCGGGCGAGGAGGCCTCAGGGGTCGGGGCCGGTTGTACCGGCACCGGCGTCGCCGGGTACGAGGCGCCTCCGCCCTCGTTCGTCGAGGGGCCGCCGAGATGGCCCGCCACCTCGACCACGCCGCCGCAGGCGAGCAGCACCGCGGCCAGCACTGACAGCCCGGCGGAGGCCCGCAGCGCCCGGGGCGCCGTGGTTCGCGGGTCGGTGTCCACGCTCAGTCCACGTATTCCTGGGCGACCTGCACGTACTCGAAGCCCTTGACGTCGGTGGCGATGTGCATCTGACCGGTTTGCGAGGAGGCGATCAGGGTGTTGAGCAGGCCGGTGATCGCCCCGCTCAGCGCCGACTCGGTGTCCGAACCGTCGGCGATGAACAGCGCCTTGGTCGCCACCTCCTTCAGCACGTCGCGCCTGGCGGCGCCGAAGCCGTAGGCGATCACGTGCGGGTGGCGCGGCCAGTTCCGGTCCACCAGCGCGCGGAAGGAGTCCCGCCACTTCGCGTCGGTCGGAGCGCCGTCGGTCAGGAAGAAGATCGCCGGCCGCAGCACGCTGTACTGCTGCGCCCGCAGGCTGCTCACGTCCTGTTCGATGCTCTGCCGCAACTGGTCGAAGGCCTTGCCGTACTCGGTGCCCCCGCCGCAGATCACTTCGGGCATGCTCGGGACCTGCTCCATGTCCGACATCGGGATCACCACGTGCACGTCGGTGGAGAAGGCGACCACGCTGACCCTGGCGAACTCCGAGACGCGCGGATTCGTCGCCAGGTTGTAGTGCAGACGCGAGAGGGTCGCGTTGAGCACCGCCTCGTGCGGCTTCATCGACGAGGAGGCGTCGATCACCACGTAGGTGGGCAGGCAGAGTGACATTGTGTGCACCTCTGAGCTAGTGGTTGGAGGCGATGATGATGACCAGGATCACGACGAAGGCGAGCACCCAGATCCACTTGGCGGACGGGCCGGTCGCGGGCTTCTTCTTCTCCTCGACCGTGCTGACGCGGGTGGCGGTGACGGTGGGGGGCTCCGGGATCGCGTGCGGCGCGGGCCGCGGAAGCACCACCGCCGGCTGCTTCGGGGGCAGTTGGGGCAGCGGCGTACGTGTCGGACGCGGCACGGCCCTGAGGTAGGGCCCGTTGTTCAGCGCCTGGTTCAACTGGGCGGCTGCGGGCCGTCGCTCCCGGTCGGTCGCGAGCAGCATGTCCAGCAGGACCTCGGACACGGCGGGCTGGTTCAGCCAGTGGGACGCGGCGACGCCGTGGAAGGTGCTCGCGTCGCGCCGGCCGGTCAGGCACTTGGCGACGAGCAGGGCGAGCCGGTAGCGGTCGGTGTACTGGTCCGCGTCGGAGCCCGGCGGCGTGAGCGGGTCGGCCCAGTTCGGCTGGTGGATGTCGGGCATCTTCTTCGGCTGGCAGCCGTCGACGTCGATCAGGTAGACGGAACGCCCCTCCGGGCTCCAGAAGGCGTTGGAGAACGACCAGTCCGAGTAGACCAGGCCCAGGCCCTCCAGGATCGCGGCGAGCGCCGTCAGTTGACGGCAGGCAGTCAGTCGGCCCTCGAATCCGGGACAGGGCAGGCCGACGCCCCGGATCGACTCGTCGGACTTCGCCAGCCAGTCGATCTCCAGGAACCGGCGCTCGCTGAACTTGCCGCGCCGCAGCTCGGAACGGTACTGCTCGGGCGCCATCGGGATCACGCACCCGACGGCCGGGTTGCCGGGCTCGCGGATCCGGGCCGCGGGCCAGCACGTCCCGGCGTACAGGGTCGCCCGCTCCGCCTCCGGCAGCGTGTCCGGAGCCGAGATCAGCAGGTCGATCCGGCGGCCGTCCTCCTGGTGGAGGCCGGGCCGGTAGAGCTTGGCCAGCCAGCCCGGATGGCCCGTCAGCGGCCGTACGGCAACGGCCTGGCCGTTGTGTTCGGAGATCGGCTCGGCGAGCGGTCCGAGATCGCCGAGGCCCACGGTCCTCGGCAACGCCCAGCCCCGCGGGTCCACCGCCGGGGCGCCGTCGCCGACGACGGGATCGGAGTCGGTCATGTCCCGCTGCCGTTCCACACCACGACGGCGGTGCGGTCGTCGAGGCACTGCGGTGCGTCGAAGCCCACGTCGGCGGTGAACCGGGTGGCCGGGACCGGCGAGCGCCAGGCGTTCGCGAAGTACTCGTTGACGTTGCCCGCCCGGTCCGCCCACGCGTCGCCGATCCCGTCCGTGACCAGGGCGAGGGCGGCACCGGACGCCAGGGTGACGTAACCGTCCACGGCCAGGTGCGGCGTGTCCGGCAGTCGGCCGGCGACCTCGTTCGAGACCACCACGGCCGCGCGGTCCTTGGCTTCGCCGGCGGAGAACCGCCACAGCGGGACGCGCGGGTCGAGTGTCCAGGCCGAACTGTCACCGAGCCAGCCGACCCATGCCCGCGCCACGCCGTTCGCGTCCGGCTCGGCGATCACCGCGGTGATCAGCACGGTCGCCAGGTGCGAGGTGCCGACGCCGCGTCCGGCCGCGTGCGCGGCGATCGATTCCGCGACCCGCCCGTACAGCGCCTTGACGTCGAGCCGGTCGAAGCCGACCGCCTCGATCTGCTCGCGCAGCAGGGTGACGGCCTGGCTGGAGGCCGCCGTGGCCCCGACGTCGGACCAGGCCGCGCTGGACAGGCCGTCGGCCACGGCCACGATCGCGTACCGGCTGTCCGGGCTCCGCCCGATCCGGTACGAGTCCTGTCGCGGCTCGGCGGGCCGGCCGCAGCGGTGGCCGGGCCCGACGACGGAGGCGGCGCGGATGGTGAGGGCACCGACCGTGGCTTCGTCGGCGGCGATGCCGTTCTGCACCGTGCGCTCCGGCAGCAGCCAGGGATAGCCCTGTGCCCGCGCGCCTTCGCCGAAGCGGGGCACGCTCAGGTCGGTCGGCCTCTCGCGCAGGAACGGCCGGGGCCTGCCGGGCTGGGCCGTCGACACCGCCGGTGCCGCGACAAAGCGGCAGACCGGCGCCGTCGCGTCGGGCCGGGGCCCCCGTTCAGGCCGGTCCCGCTGCCGGGCGGGCGTCGCGGCGGCCTCGGACCCCAGTGCGGCCGCCGCGCCGACGACACCCACCGCCGCGAGGGCGAACGCGTCCACCAGCCAGCCGTAGTGCCGGTGCGGCGTGCCGACCTCGGCGAAGGCCCCGATGACGACGGCTGCGAGCAGCCCCGCCCGCACCCAGCCGTCCGTCAGGCCGTCCCGCCGACCGCCGCCCCCGCTCACGGCCGTTCCCCACGATCGCGGGACCTCGACCCGGAGGCGAAGTGCTGGTCACCGTGCTGCACCGCGAACACCTCGCCGGAACCGGTGGCGGAGTTGACCTGGACCACGACGTCCGGCCGTTGCTCGGTCCGCAGCGTCGCCAGAGCTATGACGTCCTGGGCCAGAGCCGGGTTCCGGTCCAGCAACTGGAACAGGGCCTCGGTCCAGAAGTCCACGGCCACGGCGTCGACCGCTCCCCTCGTGGCGGTCGACCCCCGCTCCAACGCGGCGGACAGTTCCCTGCGGCGGCTGCCGTGGGCCCGGGCGATGACGCCGCTCATCAGTCGCCTCGCCTCGTTCCACAGATCGGTGCCCATCGCGGACACCAGAGCGGTGGCTCCGCTCGCGGCCAGCTCGGCGAGTTCCTGGTTCATCGGCGCTTCAGCCCCGTTCGTTGTAGTGGATGTACTGGCCACCTTGGCCGACGGCGAAGACCGTGCCGTTCCCCGTGGCTCGGACGGGTTGCTCCACGGACCGCGGCTCGGCTTCCGCAGGCCGCTCGCGGGAGCCGGACTCCGGGCCGGGACCGCCGTGCGGCCCGACCGGGCTGCCCGGGTACCAGAGCCAGGCCCGTGCGGCGTACTCCTTGACCCGGACCTCGGCCGCGGTGAAGGCGCCGGCTTCGAGCCCCTCGTAGCCGTGCCCGACCGTCTCCTCGTAGTAGTGCTGCGAAAGCATCGCGGCCACCGGGGTGCCGTCCGGACCGTCCAGGGCCGCATGCCGCAGCGGGGGCGAGTCGAGCAGCCGGGCGAGCGCCTCGAACGGGGTGCCGGAGACGGTGCCGTCCGGATCGACCCGGACCTCCCCCGCGTGCGCGGCGGCCCGTACCCGCAGCCGGGCGTCCGGACCGGTGTGCCGGTTGTGCTCGCGGATCCGCGAGCCCAGCTCCGGCAGCAGCGGGACCAGCAGTCCGGCCTTGGGCAACCCGGCCGGGGCGACGAGCCGGCAGCCGTCGCCGGTGTCCACGTACGCGAAGTCCCGCCGGTCCAACTCCGCGACGCCGAGGGCGCCGAACAACGCGGACCGCAGCACGCCGCGGATCTCCTGCAGCCGCTGCTGACCGCGGCCCGCGGAACCCGCGATGTCGCACGCCAGCAGAGCTCGGTACTCGTACCTCGGATTCACATTCCCTCCGCGATCACGACGAGGGCCGGCAGTTCGAAGATCGATCTGCCGTCGGCGCCGAATTCCCGGTGCCGACACGATGGTTAACCAGAACGTAGAGGAGGGGTCCTCGGGTAGACCGGCTACTAATACGGCTTGTCCGGCTTCGGCCGGACGAGGAGGAGGAGTGACCGATGAGCAACACACGGATGCGCGGAGCCGGGGCCTACTGGCCGACGACCGGGCTGCTCGGCCGGGTCGGCGAGGCCGATCGCCGAGTCCTGCTGGGGCTCGGCCACGGCGTGGTCTACCCGGCCGGTCAGATCACCATCCGCGAGGCCGACACCTCGGACTTCTCGCTGCTCCTGATCGGCGGCACGGTGAAGGTCACCGCCCACGCGCAGGACGGTCGGGACGCGCTGCTGGCCGTACGGATGGCCGGGGACCTCGTCGGGGAGTTCGCCGGGATCGACGGCCAGCCGCGCATCGGCACCGTGACCGCCTGCGGCCGGGTGCTGGCCCGCTACATCCTGCCCACCGAACTGCTGGCGTGCACGAAGCAGCACCCCGCCATCGGGCTCGCACTCAACGCGAGCGTGGTCGCCAAGCTGCGCACGGCGACCAGCCGGATCGTCGACTTCACCGGTTGCGACGTGCTCGGGCGGCTGGCCAGGATCCTGCACCACCTCGCCGTCACCTACGGGCGCCCCGGCCGCAAGGAAGCCCATCTCCCGCTGTCGCAGCCGGAGATGGCCACGCTGGTCGGCGCCGCGGAGTCGTCGATCCACAAGGCCCTGCGGGCCCTGCGGGAGTCGGGCGCGGTCGTCACGGGCTACCGCAGGATCACGATCCTCGACCTGGATCACCTCGCCCGGATCGCCGCCGCGACCGAACCGGCCGATTCGCGGGCGATCTCACCAAACAGGTAAAAGCGCCGGGTTCCGACGACGGGTCGGCGTCAGCATGACCGAGTGCCGGGACCCGAGCGTTGGAGAGGACCGGAGAAACAGATGCCAGAGAACAACGGTGCTCCGGACGGCTCCGCGCGCATCCGGGCGGGCGACGTGTCCGGAACGATGATCGTCGGCAACCGGAACACCGTGACCAACCTGAACATCACCACCGGACACGGTTCGGCCATCACCGTGAACGCGGGGCCTCCGCCGAACCCGGTCAAGCGTCAGCCGATCTCCCACCTGCCGCGTTCCGCCGCCGATCCGCTGATCGGCCGGGAACGGGAGCTCCAGGCACTGCAACAGGCCATCGGAGCACGCCAGTTGGTGCAGATCTGGGGCGCCTCCGGGGTCGGCAAGAGTGCCCTGCTGCGCCACCTCGCCCGCACCTTGCCGCGCGGGCCCGAAGGCGCGGCCTACATCGAAGCCGGCGGACGGACGGCCGACGACCTCGCGCAGGCGATCTTCGACATCAGCTTCGACGCGCCGAACTACAAGCCGTCACTGGAGGTGCTGAAGGAGCACCTGAAGACCCTGCGGCTGCGGATCTACCTGGACGACGCGGGGCTCGACGAGAAGGACCTGCACCGGCTCTTCGACCTGGCCGAGCACTCCACGTTCGTCTTCACCTCGCAGCGCCGGTCGTCGGTCACCGGCGTCCACCCGATCCGACTCGACGGACTGACGGCCCCGGCAGGGGTGGTCCTGGTGCAGACGGTCCTGGCCCGCGCGCTGCGGCCGGACGAAGCGCGGACCGTGACGGCGCTGTGCGACGCCCTGCACGGCAATCCGCTCCGCCTGCGGCGCATCGCCCTGTCGGCCGCGACCGGCAAGGGCCTGCCGGGCATCGCCGACCTCCCCGCGCTCCTTCCCGCGCTGCTCAACAGGCTCCGGCCGGAGGAGCGCGACCTGCTGTACCTGCTCGGCTCGCTGTCGGGCGCCGAATTGGCCGCCCGGCAGCTCGACGCCCTGCTCGGTCGGACGGACAGCGACGCGCTCGCCGGCGAACTGGTGCGGCACGGCCTGCTGGTCGCCTCGGAAACCGGCTACGGATGTCCGCCGGACGTCGCCGAGTGCGTGCTCAAGAGCCGGATGACGCAGTTCCCCGCCGCGCCGCTCTGCCGGGCGCTCACCACGTGGGTCGAGTCGCGGGAGACCACCCCGGACGAGGTCGCGGCCCACTTCCAGGCCCTGGACGTCGCGGTGCTGGGAGCGGAAAGGAGCGGACAGGCGCAGCTCGGCGTGGAGTTGGCCCGTGCCGCCTCGCCGAAACTGGCGCTCTCCCGGCAGTTCGACGCGTGGGGCAGCCTCCTCGGAGCCGGCTGGGCCGCCGCGAAGAGCGCGGGAGACCGCGCGGGCGAGGAGTTCTTCCTGGGGGAGGCGCGCACCCGCCGCAAGGCGATCGGCCGGGCGGCACTGACGACGGCCCTGGTGCTGGAGGCGGGGGTGCTCTGGCAGGAACTCGCCGCCCTGCAAGCGCACTCGGTGGCCCACCAGGCCGCCACGACGGCGATCACCGCCGTACCGCCGATCGATCCGGTCACCACGGCACACGCCGTCGGCCAGTCCCCGCTGATCACGCACCCGGCGGTCAGCCCGCCGACGGTCACCCACCCGGTCGTCCAGCCACCGGCCGTCACCCACCCCCTCCCCGCCTCCGGCGCTCCGGCGCCCGTGCACCCGCCGGGTACACCGCAGGTGATCGACCTGTCCCACTCCGCTCCGCAGCCCCCGGCCGGGGGCCATGTGGCCGGCGCACACTCCCCCTCGCAGGCGGCGCCGCAGCGAATCGACCTCTCGGGAGCGCACCACTCCGCCGCCCAGCCGGCGCACGCCGCGAGCGCCACCACCACGTCCAGCACGGGCCACGCGGTCACCACCGCCGGCGCAGCGGCCGCCAAGGGCGGAGCAGCCCTCGCCGTCGCCTGCGTGGTCGGTGCCGCAGCCGTACTCGGTGTGGGCGCCATGGTCTACACCCAGAACCAGTCGAACCTGGCTAAGCCGGCCCAGCCCACCTACTCGCCGGCCCCGCCTCCGAGGGTCTACACCCCCGCCCCGCCGGTCTACACTCCCGCCCCGCCGGCCCCGTCTCCGAAGGTCTACACCCCCAAGCCGCCGGTCCCTGCCCCCGTCGTCACGCCGGACCCCGTCGATCCCGTGTGCGCAACGGTGGTACCGGAATTGGGAAAAGAGACCCGGCAGCACAACGCCGACCTGACCGCCGTTCACAGCGCCTTCGACTCGTACAACAACGCCGTAGCCGCGTACAACTCTCGACGGACCTCCACCGTTCCCGACGACAGCACGGTGAAATCCCGTATCGACATCATCCTCAAAGACCTGCGCGCCAGCGAGTCCACGTTGCGAGGAGCCCTATCGCAAGCGCGGGACGGATCCGTGGTATCCGACCTCAAGGGCCTTCTGACCGCTAGCCAGCAGGAGGAGAACCAGTTCCGCGCAGCTCGGAACGATCTCACCACCGGCTACAACACGGCCAGCCAGGCTTCGGCATACAACTCGGCCTGGCAAAGTCTGGCGATCCACTGCATCGCCTGGTAATCCGCCACAAGACCGACCAGGAAAGGCCGACCATGTCTACGGAATCCACCCCCGGCACCATCCACGCCGGAGACGTCTCCGGCACCTTCATCGTGGGCGACAACAACCACGTGACGAACACGAAGCATCACCCCGAGCAGCCGCAGCCCCAACCGCGCCAGCAGAACTCGGCCGAGGACCAGTCAGCCGTCTTCGCCGTGGAACACGGCACCATGCACGTCACCTACAACCACAACGCCGAAGCCGCGCCCGAGACGGAGGCCCGAGAAACGCGTCAGCCCTGATCGGCCAGCAACTCCAGGTCCTGGGCGTTCAGCGTCGCCGTCTTGAGCAGTTCCCTGATCAGGTTGACGCTGAGCGTCGAGCCGACCGGCTCGCCGACCTCGTCGCGCGTCAGTCCGCGCACGCCCCGCCGGCGCAGCCGTTCGCGCACGTCCTCGACCGTGTTGGCGACCGACTTGTGGGTCCAGGACTTGGTCGCGTGGGGCGAGGCGTTGACCAGCCGGGCGGTCTCCTCCCAGGCCGACGGGAGCGGGAAGGCGTCCTGGCCCTCCAGGTAGCGCCGGGCGAGCGCGGTGAGCACCAGCCGCTCCTGTAGGGAGAGCAGGTAGACCGTCTCGGGGGCCGCGGTATCGGCGCCGCTCGTGGAACGGGGGTGCAGGTCATCCCCGTCCACGACGCGGACCTCCACCAGGTGGGACCGCCGCTTGGACGAGTTGATCACCAGCGGGGTGTACCCGGGCCCGATGATCCGCTTGTGGCTGGTGAGCATCAGCACGCCGTCGGGCAATTCGATCGGCAGACTGCCGGTGTTGACCAGCCACCAGTCGCCATCGGTGCCGGCGCAGGTGAAGACGCCGTGCCGACGGCTGACGGTCGGGTCGTCGACACCGACCGGTACGTGCACGTCCTCGCGGTCGCGCCCGAACAGCAGGGTGTACCGGCGCGACGGCACGGCGTACCCGCCCTCCGGGCCGAGCACGAAGATCGTCCCCGGTGGCGCCGAGGGCACCCTGCCGGAAGGACTGCCCGGCGGCAGCATCTGAGGTGGGAAGTTTTCGTACGCCATCTCACATACCTCCGCTTCGGCTCGCGCCAGTGTATGAGCGCACCGAGAGGACCAGTCCTCCTGCGGGCACGCGGCGTGTCGAGCCCGCGGAACCGCCAACTCCGCTTGTCCGGAGTGGACTTGCTCGATAGCCTGCCCGCCGTGAGCGAGATCAGCCGGCGAGCTGCCGCGATCGACGGCATGGTCGCCGAACCACTCGGTCCGGGCGATCCGCAGGAGATCGGCCGTTTCAGCATCATCGGCCTGCTCGGCACCGGCGGCATGGGCGAGGTCTACCTCGGGGTCTCGGACAGGGGCTACGCCGCTGTCAAGCTCGTCCGGCCGCGGCTGGTCCCCAGCGAGCGCTTCGACCGAGAGGTCGGCATCCTCTACCGTGTGCCGCTCGGAGTCGGACCGCGGGTGCTGGCGAGCGACGCCACTCCGGAACGCCCGTGGTTCGCCACCGAGTACGTCCCCGGGCTCACGGTGGACGAGGCGGTCCGGCTGCACGGCCCGCTGCCCGCCGAGGCGCTGTGGCTGCTGCTGGCCGAGACAGCCGCTCAACTGCGGGCCGTACACGCGTCCGAGATCGCGCACCGCGACATCAAGCCCGCCAACGTCATGCTGGTGCGCGACGGCGTGAAGCTGATCGACTTCGGCATCGCGCGCGCCGCGGACCAGGCGAGGCTCACCGGGATCGGCGGCAGCTACGGAACACAGGGCTTCTCGGCACCGGAACAGCAGGCCGGGGACGAGGACGTGGCAGCGCCCGCGGACGTCTACTCGCTCGCGGCGCTCCTGCTCTACGCCGCCTCGGGTCGCACACCCGGCGCCGCCTCCGACGTGGAGCCGCTGCGCGCCGTGGACGCCGACCTCGCCGCCCTCCTCGGGCCCTGTCTCGCCACCGACCCCGGAGCACGCCCCACCGCCGACGAGATCGTCCTGGCGACGCGCACGCACCGGCTCGCCCCTCCCCCGTCCTGGCCGCCCGAGGTCATGTCACGCATCGACGCTCGACGTGCCTTCGCCGAAACGCCGGTCGGCAAGCTGGAGACCGTCCCGCCACCGGATACGAGCACGGACCCGAAGCCTGACGTCGGGCCCGCACCCCTGGCATCACCTCACCGCCCGCGCAAGCACCTGTTCCTGTTGCCGATCGCCGCGGCGACCGCCCTCGGCGCGGTCGCGGTGTTCGCCCTCAGCCCGTCCACCTCCCCGCAGCACCACAACGCGCAGGAGTCCAGCGGCGTGCCGGTCGCCGTCGAGCCCTTGGCCGGGGCGACGCCCGGGCCCTCCGCGAGCCCGAGCACCTCGATCTCCGCCACCGCCACCGCCGAACCCTCTCCCCCGCCTTCAACCGCCCCGGCCGGCACCACGCGGA
The DNA here is from genome assembly GCF_056435345.1 of Kitasatospora sp. NPDC043950. NCBI lineage: Bacteria > Bacillati > Actinomycetota > Actinomycetes > Kitasatosporales > Streptomycetaceae > Kitasatospora > Kitasatospora sp. NPDC043950. The sequence continues at coordinate 3,740 of NZ_JBWKER010000017.1, read as the reverse complement.
CACCCTCCCCGAGCCTGCGGCCCTCGACCTTCGCCACCGCCAAACCCGCTACCCAGCCCCCGACCACCCCACCTGGCACGGCCACCCCACCGAGCACGGCCCCCGCCGCACCCTCAGCGGCTGCCCCCAGCCCCACCTCGTCATCGATCAGCGGCATCAACGGCAGCGACGACCCGGCACAGGTCAAGGGCTCCGAGGCGGACACCAGTTGGTTCGGCCCCGACGCCGCCTGTTCCGCCTGGCTGGACGACAACGGCTCCGGCTCGCTCGCGGGCGTGCTCAACACCTCCCTGGCCCAAACCTGCGTCGCCGAGCTCGCCCGCAGCGACGGCATCACGTACACCTTCCGCGCCTCCTGGGGCGCCGCGAAGACGAGCTTCGTCCCAGACATCGGCTACACGATGTGGATCTGCGTCTGGAACGCGAACAACCGGTCCGGCGAGCAGTGCTCCGCTCGCTTCGGCATGAACGGCACCACCCCGGTCCGCCGGTGAAACGAGGCTGCCGGAACGACTGCGGCCCGGGTCGGGATCATGCTCCTGACCTGGGCCGCAGTACGCGTTTCAGCTGTTCACGGGGTGGGCGCGGACGCTTTCGAACCGCCGACATCTGCTTCGTAAGTTCTCGCCGGCATCCGCAGATGCCGTCGGGGTCACCCCGACGACCGGCATACGGCCGAACGACGCACCAACGGTGATCCCACTGTCCGAAGAGGCTTCACCGGACGGTCGGAACTCCAGCTGTAGAGGCCACCACCCGTGCAGGGCCGTCAGCAGATCATCGTCGGTCGTATCGTCCCCGTCGGCCGACCTGAGCCTCGTGGTCCAGCGACCTGCCGGCTCGCCTGGAGACCGGTGGCGTCGGCGGTCACCGGCCGGGCGGGGGCGGCCACCTGATCAGGGGGCGCGCGCGGCACCGCGACCGACGGGAAGCCGTGGGCGGTCACTGGGCGCTCGCCGCGGGGCGGACGACGAGCTCGTTGACGTCGACCTGCCGGGACTGGGACACGGCGTAGGCGATGGCCTCCGCGACGGCGGAGGCGGGCAGTGCCACTGCGCGGTACGCCCTCATGGCCTCCCTGGCGGTGGGGTCGGAGATGCCTTCGGCGAGTTCGGACTCGGTCACGCCTGGAGAGACGAGGGTGACCCGGATGTCTCCGGTGGACTCCTGGCGCAGCCCTTCGGAGATCGCGCGGACGGCGAACTTGGTGGCGCAGTAGACGGCGGCGGTGGGAGAGACCTCGTACGCGCCGACGGACGCGATGTTCACGAAGTGCCCGCCGCCCTGGGCCCGCATCACGGGCAGTGCGGCGGCGATGCCGTGCAGGACTCCCCGCAGGTTCACGTCGATCATGCGGTCCCACTCGTCCGTTCTCAGGGCCTCCAGGGGCGAGAGCGGCATGACTCCGGCGTTGTTGACCAGGACGTCGACCCGGCCGTAGCGCTCACGGGCGGCGGACACGAAGGCCTGGACGTCGGCGGCGTCCGTGACGTCGAGACGCCGGAACGCCGCGGTGCCGCCTGCGGCGGTGAGCTCCGCGGTGAGCGCGTCGAGGCGGTCGGTGCGCCGTGCGCCGAGGAACAGGCGGTGGCCGTCGGCGGCGAGGCTGCGCGCGGTGGCCTCGCCGATCCCGCTGCTTGCTCCGGTGACCAGTACGACCTTGGGTGTCTGCGTCATGCCTGCTTCTCCTCCCGGTGGAGCACGAGGTGTTCGTGGTGGAGGACTCCGTCTCGGATGTCACCCGTGGCGGTGAACCCGGTGTCGTCGACGTAGTCGATGTGATGGCCGGTGACCGTGTAGCGGCCCGTGTAGGCGCTGCGGCGGTGGCCGCGGGCCTCGTCGTATCGGCCGTCCGCCCGTAGTTCCTGACGGATGTGGCCGTCCGCCGTCACCCACAAGCCGACCACGTCGGCTCGGCCCTCCTCGGTGCTGCCCGTCAAGGACGGACTCCCTTCGTCGATGGATGCGGATCCGTTCCGCCCGACCGAGTCTGGGCGGGGCGCGGGTGACCGGCCAGGACGTGGGGTGGGGGGGGGGGGGGGGGGCACAGAAACAGGGGCCCCGAAGGGGCCAGGGGGGGGGGGGGGAGACAAAAAAACGGGGGAGGGCCTTTTAGTACACAATGGTGTTCCCGTGTTGTAG
>NZ_JBWKER010000017.1:0-1588 GCF_056435345.1 Kitasatospora sp. NPDC043950 | reverse complement strand
GGTCGCTTTTCCTCTTCCACTCGTTGTATGTAGCGTCCTCTCCCCCCCCCCCCCCCCCCCCCCCCCCCCCCCCCCCCCCCCCCCCCCCCCCCCCCCCCCCCACCGCCGGCGCGGCCTAGGGTGAGGGCGTGACCGACAACCACCTGGGAGAGTTCCTGCGCGCACGCCGTGCGGCCCTGCTGCCGCAGGACGCCGGCGTGGCGAGCCACGGGGTACGCAGGGTCGCCGGACTGCGCCGGGAGGAGGTCGCCGTCCTGGCCGGGGTGAACGCGGACTACTACACCCGCCTGGAACAGGGGCGAGAACGCCACCCATCGGCCCAGGTCCTCGACGCGCTCGGCCGCGCCCTGCGGCTTGACTCGGATGGGCACGCGCACCTGCACCAGCTGGCGGGGACGGTGCCGAGCAGCCGGTTCGCCCACACCACGGACCGGGTCGGCCCCGCCCTGCGCCAGTTGCTGGACGGCTACCCGGCCGCCCCGGCGTTCGTCATCAACCGGACTTTGGACGTCCTGGCGGCCAATGCCCTGGCCGAGGCCCTGCACTCACCCTTCGAGCGGATGGACAACCTCGCCCGGATGGCCTTCCTCGACCCGGCGGGCCGGCAGTTCCACGAACGGTGGGGCCACACGGCCCAGGCCGTCGTGGGCCACCTGCGGCAGGCGGCCGGGCTCGACCCGGACAGCCCCCGGCTGCGGGACCTCGTCCGCACCCTCACCGGTCACAGCACGGACTTCACCCGTCTGTGGAACGCCCACGCGGTGCGCGGCAAGACCCAGGAGGCCAAGCACCTCCTCCACCCGGACGTCGGCCCACTGACCCTCACCTACCAGGCCTTCGACGTGCGCGATGCTCCCGGCCAGCAGCTGATCGTCTACCAGGCGGAGCCCGGCAGTTCCAGCGCGCAGGCCCTCAGCCTGCTTGGGTCCCTGCGCGCCACCTTGAACCGGGGCGCCGGGTAAACGGTGAGGACGGTCAGCTGCGTTGAGCGCGCAGTGATCAACTCGCCTGATGTCCACGGCGCCACACTTCACTCTCCGTGACTCCGCGACTGGCTGTACGGGACCGGACACCCGCCCAAAAGGAAACCACCAGCCGCCGTCAGTCCCGAAGCCCACTCCCACAGAAAACTCGCCGTGTGCACCGGCTTCTCTCACCGCGGCCAAGCAGCACACGACTCCGTAACTCGAATGGTCGCCACCAGACTGGGTCAACTAGCGAGCATCACAGAGGATTTGGCCCTACGGTGCGGTGCCAGGGGGCCATCGAGCGAAAGGCTGTCACTGGCATGGCCGGGAAATTCGAGCTGTACAAGGACGAGAGCGGGATGCACCGCTTCCGGCTCAAGGCGAGCAACGGGACGGTCATCGTCACCGGGGACCCGCACGAGAGCAAGGACGAGTGCCTCAGGAGCATCGAGTCGCTCCGCAAGCTCGCGCCGTACGCGGAGCTCAAGGAGGCGGCCGGGTCGCACTGAGGCGGCGCGGTGCGGGAGCGGGGGGGGGGGGGGGGGGGGGGGGGGGGGGGGGGGGGGGGGGGGGGGGGGGGGGGGGGGGGGGGGGGGGGGGGGGGGGGGGGGGGGGGGGGG